>DNUB01000232.1:4903-7377 GCA_003508605.1 Oscillospiraceae bacterium
AGCGGTAAATATGACTGTAATACTTTACCTATTAAATTTTATGCACAGCGAGATGCGAAAACCGAACCGCAAGCCGATAATACTTAAGCAAATCTTTAATAAGGTATTGGGCTTTTCGTCCCAACGGCAACTCTCCGTCCGTTAGGCACTTAACGCTCGATTTCCTACTCTGTTTTTTTACGGTGTTTATACTATCCCGTTCTTTTTTCTCTAAGGAGGTTCAGCTAACTCCAAAGAAAATCCAAACGGGAAAATGTTTTAGAAGCTGATTTCGTCAGCAATCTTGTACAATTCATATTCAAAAGGCTTTTTCATAGAAAGTGCTTCCTGAATATCATAATCTACGATCTTATTTTGCTGAAGTCCTACTACCCGGTTTCCCTTGCCGTCAAACAAAAGCTGAACGGCATAATATCCCAGCTCGCTTGCAGCAACTCTGTCACGGATTGTAGGAGAACCGCCCCTTTGAACATGGCCTAAAATAGTTGCACGGCTTTCAACCCCCGTGTCTCTCTCTATCTGCTTGGCTATTTCTCCCGAATTGCCAACTCCCTCGGAAACAACAATAATAAAGTGATGCTTGCCTGTTTCCCGTGTTCTTTTAATTTTATTGCAAACTTCATCAATGCTCCATGGTATTTCAGGAACTATTATACAGGTTGCACCGCAGGCAATACCTGTATTAACGGCAATATAACCTGCATTTCTTCCCATTACCTCAACCACCGAGCAGCGATCGTGTGACTGAGATGTGTCACGAAGCTTATCCACCATTTCCATAGCAGTATTCATAGCTGTATCGTAGCCGATCGTGTATTCACTCATGGAAATATCGTTGTCAATAGTACCCGGTATGCCTACACAGGGGATTCCTCTGGCGGAAAGATCGGCCGCTCCTCTGAAAGATCCGTCGCCGCCGATTACAACTATTCCCTCTATACCGTGTTCAAGGCAGGTTTTCTTTGCTTTCTGAAGACCTTCTTCAAAACGGAACTCCTTGCATCTTGCAGTATAGAGCATTGTGCCGCCATGGTGAATAACATCGGATACGCTTCTGACTGTAAGAGGCTTAACATCACCGTTAATAAGTCCGTTATATCCTCTGTATATTCCCATTACCTCCATACCCTTTGCTATTCCTGCACGAACAACCGCTCTGATGGCGGCATTCATTCCGGGAGCATCTCCGCCGCTGGTAAGTACGCCAATCTTCTTCATAATTTATTTGTCCTTTCGTATTTAATCGGCAAATCGGATATTCGAAATAAATCATCATAAATCGCCGTTATTTTTATCATATCTATTTTACACTTATTGCCCAAAAAGGTCAATAGTTTTTTAAATTTTTTTTGGTGTTATTTTACCAAAATATTATCCTCCCCACATATTTTTTTCAGGTCGCTTATTAAATTCCTTGTGTTTTTTACTCCGTAAATACCTTTAGGCAGAAAGGTCTTTTTTTTGTCTTCAAAGCAGATCTTTACCTGCATATCACCCTTCATACTGCAAAGCAGCCTGTATACCTGTTCAAGCCGATCAGCTTCATTGGAGTTCAGCTTGATATACAAAGCTTTGCCTTCGTCTGGGCTGTCGGCAACAGCTTCAATCGTGTTTACAATCAGCTTTACATTTTCCTCGTCCTTAAAGCTGTCGGAGGAAATCGTGCCTATTATTTTATAAATATTACCCTCTTTAAGTACAGAGCCGCATTTTTCATAAACGTCACTGAAAAGTATGCCCTCTATGCTGCCGCTTCTGTCCTCAAATTCCGCAAAGCACATTTGTTTTCCGTTTTTTTGAAGATGAGGCTTTTTCGAGGTAAGCATAGCGACCAAGGGCTGCTTCTGTCTGTCTTTAAATCCGTTTAATCCTTCTTTTGCGGAAGAAACTATTTTATAAATATTTTTGCAGCCCAAATGACGAATAAGCCGCTCGTAACGTTCAACGGGATGCCCGGAAATATAAAAGCCTGCGCTTTCCTTTTCCATCTGAAGCAGCTGAGCGGTTTTAAACTCATCAACGGCAGGAATTTTGTAATCCTCCTCTTTCTTTTCGCCCGATGAAACTGTTAAATCAAACAGGTCCAGCTGTCCGTCTACGTTCGAGCTTCTGTGTGACGTTAACTGCGAAAGCATTCCCTCGTACCGAATAAACATAGACCGTCTGTTTGGACCCAAACCGTCAAGCGCACCGGATTTTATCAGTGCCTCTACCGATCTTTTGTTAAGCTCGGTGCCGCAAAGCCTTGAACAAAAATCATAAAGACCTTTATACTCTCCGTTTTCACGCTCTTTTACCACAGCGTTGATTACCCCCCGACCCAAATTTTTGATGGGCAAAAGACCAAACCTTATTCCCTCCTTTTCTATGGAGAAATCGGCAAAGCTTTTGTTAACATTAGGGGGCAAAAGCTTAACATTGTGTTTATCCAAATCGTCAATATATTCGTTAAGCTTTCCCGCTGAGTCCATAAC
>DNUB01000232.1:7667-7991 GCA_003508605.1 Oscillospiraceae bacterium
TCATAAGAGCTATCATATATTCCTTATAATAATGGCAGCGCAGATAAGCGGTCTGATACGCAAGCCACGCATATGCCGCTGCATGGCTCTTATTAAAAGCATAGGAAGCAAAGGAGGACATTTCATCAAATATCTTATTGGCAATTTCCTCGGAAACTCCGTTTTTTACTGCACCGCAGTTGGTTTCCGTGCCATAGATAAATGCGCTTCGCTCGCTTTCCATTACATCGTGTTTCTTTTTTGCCATCGCCCTGCGAACCAAATCCGCTCTTCCATAGGAGTATCCGCCTACCTTGCGGCAAATCTGCATTACCTGCTCCTGAT
>DNUB01000232.1:8297-10135 GCA_003508605.1 Oscillospiraceae bacterium
ACAATCTGCATTACCTGCTCCTGATAAACAATACAGCCATAGGTCACTTCAAGTATATCCTTTAAAATAGGATGACGGTAAGTGATTTTTTCAGGGTGGTGACGGTTTTCGATATAGATGGGAATTGACTGCATAGGTCCTGGTCTGTAAAGTGAAATTACCGCTATCAAATCCTCAAGAGAATCAGGCTTCAATCTGGACAGCACGGAAGTCATTCCTGAGCTTTCAAACTGAAAAACGCCTGCAGTTTGTCCCGAAGTAAGCATAGAAAAAACTTCGCCGTCATCAGGCGGAATATTGTTTACATCAAAATCCGGAGCGGTTTTATTTACCTGCTTAACACAATCGTTTATAACGGTAAGGTAGCGCAGACCCAAAAAGTCCATTTTTAAAAGACCCAGCTGCTCCAAAATACCCATAGTGTACTGAGCCACTATGCTGTTATCGGATTTTATTACAGGTACAAATTCCGTTACCGCCTTTGGAGCTATAACTATTCCCGCTGCGTGCATAGAAGCATGGCGGGGCATTCCTTCAACCTTTATGGCGGTATTTACAAGCTTGGCAATTTCGGCGTCGTTTTTTACCGCTTCCGCTAAGTCCTTCTCTTCCTTTAAGGAACGTTCGATTGAAGGGTGCAGACTGAACGGTATCATTTTCGCTACACTGTCGACCTTGGCATAAGGCAGTCCCATTGCTCTGCCTACATCACGGATCGCCGCTTTTGCCGCCATTGTACCGAAGGTGATTATTTGAGAAACATGATCCTGTCCATACTTTCCCGCCACATAGTCAATAACCTCCTGACGTCTTGCATAACAAAAATCCACATCAAAATCAGGCATGGTAACTCTTTCAGGATTTAAAAATCTTTCAAAAAGCAGGTTATATTTTAAAGGGTCAATGCTTGTTATTTTCATAGCATAGGCGCATATACTTCCCACACCCGAGCCTCTGCCGGGTCCTACGGGAATATCCCTGCTGCGGGCAAATGCAATGAAATCCGCAACAATCAGATAATAATCCACATACCCCATACCTATAATTATTTCAAGCTCATATTTTGCTCTGCTTATAGCTTCTTCGGGCACAGGATTTCCGTATCTTTCCTTTAATCCCTGCCATACGGATTTTTTAAAAAATTCAATATTGTCACTAACGCCCTCCGCCGTAAATTTAGGCAGCTTAATGTCGCCAAATTCTATTTCAACATTACATCTTTCGGCAATCCTTAATGTATTTTGGACGGCCTTGGATTTAAAGAGAATGTCCATCTGATCTGCCGATTTTATATAAAGTTCCTTTGTATTAAAATTAAGAGGATTTTTTTCATTTATAGTTGTGTTTGTGGATATTGCGGTAAGTACTCTTTGAATTTCCGCTCCATTCTCATCAATATAGTGAGCGTCGTTTGTGGCGACAATAGGTATGCCGGTTTCTTCCGACAGCGTATACAGATAAGGGTTTATTTTTCTTTGACCCTCCAAGCCATGATCCTGTATTTCAATAAAGTAATTATCCTTGCCGAATATATTTCGGTAGTCCAAAGCCGCTTGCTTTGCCTCCCCATAGTTGTCCTGCATAAGACGCCTTGCGACCTCTCCCGATAAGCAGGCGGAAAGGCAGATAAGCCCCTCGTGATACTTTTTCAACGTTTCTCTGTCACAGCGGGGTTTATTGTAAAAACCGTTTACGCTTGCATCTGATACCAGCTTGATAAGATTTTGATATCCTGTATTGTTTTCGCAAAGCAAAATAAGATGGTAAGGAGAAGAATCGATTTTGGTTTCTTTGTCAAATCTTGAACGAGGCGCAACATACACCTCGCAGCCGATAAT
>DNUB01000232.1:10399-10678 GCA_003508605.1 Oscillospiraceae bacterium
AACATACACCTCGCAGCCGATAATAGGCTTGATCCCGTTTTCCTTCATTATCCTGTAAAACTCTATACAGCCGTACATTACGCCGTGGTCGGTAATTGCGCAGGCTGTTTGACCAAGTTCCTTAAGTCTTTTAGCCAAATCTCTAATTCTGCACGCTCCGTCTAAAAGGCTGTATTCGGTATGAACGTGAAGATGTACAAAATCCTTCATTTTTCACCCCCTCTGCATTTTGCGGTTAACTTCCTGTTTTCAATAAGGGGCAACGCCCCGAATTTATGA
>DNUB01000249.1 GCA_003508605.1 Oscillospiraceae bacterium
TTTGGGGCGGCTCTTGGAGAATAGCGCATTATTCTTTTGTCCTGCTGTTTTGTTTTGGTAACCTTTTTATTTTGTTTTTTACGATTTCGGATGAAGAACCGGAAAGCGGCAATGTTGACTTTTCTTTAAATAAATAGTATAATATAATCAAAATCACAGCAATATGCGGTATGAGGAAAGGAGGCCGTTATGGAGTGGGTAATAAACGAATTTATAACAATTATTTTGATATTGATTTTCGGCGGAATTGCTTTAGATAGCTTTCTCTCCAAAGCACCTGTAAACTTTTGGGCGGGAGACGTAGTTAAAACGGCTGATATTACCGATATTAAAGCCTATAACCGTTCCAACGGCTTGATGTGGTCGTTTTTTACCCTGCCTCAGCTAATTGCAGCCGTATTATGCCCCATAAACAGCTTGGCATCAAATATTGTTCAGTTTGGCGGTATTTTGTTGGGCATACCTGTTTTGATTATAGTATACAAACAAATTGAGAAAAAGTACAGGATTAAAAGAAACTTAAAAGGACAAGAAACATTAAAATGAAACTTATCGCTATTGTGGGACGTCCCAACGTGGGCAAGTCCACTTTATTCAATAAGCTTATAGGACAGCGCATGAGCATTGTTGACGATACACCCGGCGTTACCAGGGACAGAATATACGCTAAGGGCGAATGGCTTGACCATGAGTTTATGCTGGTTGACACGGGAGGCATCGAGCCTGACAGCAAGGACGTTATTCTTTCTCAGATGAGGGAGCAGGCGCAGCTTGCCATAGACAGCGCAGACGCCATTATTCTTGTAACTGACGTAAAAACAGGGGTTACCGCTTCCGATGAAAGCGTTGCCCAAATGCTCCAGAAAAGCGGAAAGCCCGTTGTGCTCTGCGTGAACAAATGCGACAGCTTAGGCGGCGATCCCCCCGAAATATACGAATTTTACAATTTAGGGTTGGGCGATCCTATTGCTGTTTCCTCGGTACATGGTCACGGTACGGGAGATTTGTTGGATGCGGTATTTGAAAAAATGCCCCCCGAAAAGGCGGAAGAATCCGATAACGAGATACTAAAGGTGGCCGTTATAGGAAAGCCCAATGCGGGAAAGTCCTCTTTAATAAACAAAATTTTAGGCGAAAAGCGTATGATAGTTTCCGATATTGCGGGAACTACCAGGGACGCAGTCGACTCTGTAGTTACAAGAGGGGAAAAGCAGTATCTTTTTATTGACACCGCAGGAATACGCAGAAAATCCAAGGTAAACGACAATTTGGAAAAATACAGCGTTCTCCGTGCCTATATGGCTGTTGACAGGGCGGACGTGTGCGTAATTATGATAGATGCGGAGGAGGGCTTTACCGAGCAGGACAGCAAGATAGCGGGATATGCCCACGAGCAGGGCAAGGCGTGTGTGATTGCAGTAAACAAATGGGATATAATAGACAAGGACGGAAAAACCATGCAGGAGTTCACCAAGAAATTAGAGGTGGATTTCAGCTTTATGTCCTATGCCCCCTTTGTTTTCATTTCCGCTAAAACAGGGCAGAGAATAGACAAGCTTTTTCAACTGATAGACTATACCTCGGAACAAAACGCAAGACGCATTTCCACAGGAAAATTAAACGAGCTTTTAAGCTATGTCACCGCCAGAGTACAGCCCCCCTCGGACAAGGGAAAGCGGCTTAAGGTTTATTATTTGACTCAGCCCTCGGTAAAGCCCCCCACATTCGTTTGCTTCTGCAACAATAAAGAGCTTTTCCATTTCTCCTATCAGCGTTATATAGAAAACCAGATCCGCGACGCCTTCGGACTTGACGGAACCCCTATTCGGTTTTTGGTAAGAGAACGGGGAGAAAATTCTTAAAAAGACATAATAAGGACATAATATAATGCTAATCATTTGTTTTTTGATTGCGGCAGCCTTGCCCTATCTTCTGTGCGGCGTCAATACCGCTATCATAGTGACCAAAATAAAGACGGGCGAGGATATACGCACTATGGGGAGCGGTAATGCGGGGCTTACCAACACCTTAAGGACCCAGGGAAAGCTTGCTGCGCTTTTCGTTTTATTGGGCGATGTGGCAAAGGGCGTGCTGTCGGTTATCCTTGTGGGGCTTGCCTTTAAATATATTGGCGGGGTAGATCCGAGAGCGGCAGGCAGTGCGTATGAATGGGTGCTTTATGCGGCGGGAACATCGGCTATATTGGGACATGTTTTTCCGGTTTACTACGGATTTAAGGGCGGCAAGGGAGTTTTGGTCACCTGCTCCGTCCTTCTTGCTATAGATTGGCTTCCTGCAGTTATCCTGCTTGCGGTTTTTGCCGTTGTGGTGGTGATTTCCAAGTATGTTTCCCTCGGTTCGATCATAGCCGGCTCACTTTATCCCTTTACGGTGCTGCTGTTCAGCATAATTGAAAAAAGCCCCTGCCCATGGTTAAACTTTCTCTTCAGCGGACTTATGGCGATTACCATTGTGCTTATGCACAGAGAGAATATCAAAAGGCTTATAAACCACACCGAAAAGAAATTCGGTCAGAAAAGCAAATAATTAAATTATTTATTGCTAAAAGGAAAATACAATGGCAAAAATTACAGTATTGGGCTGCGGTTTCGGGACTGCTTTGGCGGTAATGTTAAACGCAAACGGTCACGACGTGACTGCATGGTCAAAATATCAAGAGGAAATCGACACTATTTTAAGGGACAGAGAGCAGAAAAAGCTGCTGCCGGGGGTCAAAATTCCCGAAACGGTTAAATTCACCGCCGATCCCTCATGTGTAAAGGATTCGGATATAATTATTGTGGCCATACCCTCTAAATTCGTTCGTGACGGAGTTTCAAGGGTTGCGCCCTACGTATCTCCGAAAAGCGTTGTACTTAACGTGGGTAAGGGCTTTGAGGAAAGCACCTGCAAGCGTTTGTCCCAGGTGATTTCCGAGGAGCTGCCCCGCAATTCCGTTGTGGTAATGGCAGGACCGTGTCATGCCGAGGAGGTAGGCAGAGGAATCCCCACAAATGTGGTGGTTGCAAGTGATGACGAGGATAAGGCGGGCTATGTTCAGGAAACGATGATGAACTCCGATTTCAGAATATACGTAAATGATGATGTGATAGGCTGCGAGATTGCACCGGCACTGAAAAATCCCATCGCTCTTTCCTGCGGGATTGTGGAGGGAATGGGTCTCGGCGACAATACCCTTGCCGCACTTATGACAAGAGGCTTAACGGAGATTACACGTCTTGGCGTTGCCATGGGGGCAAGGTGGGAAACCTTTACGGGACTTGCGGGAGTGGGGGATTTGATCGTCACCTGCACCTCCATGCATTCCCGAAACCACAGAGCGGGACTTATGATAGGACAGGGAATCGACGTTAAAACCGCCATAGATACGGTGGGAACGGTAGAGGGCTACGGCTGCTGCAAAATCGCTCATTCCCTTGCCGCTGAAAGAAATGTTCAGACGCCTATTATAGAGCAGCTTTACAGAGTATGCTACGAGGGATTAAAGCCCGCCGAGAGCGTGCTGAGGCTTATGAACCGCCCGGGAAAGAATGAAAAAGAGCCTTTTTGGAATTAAGGCATAACCGCACAAAAAATAAAAAAATTCTTCAAAATGTATGTGTTAAAATGATAT
>DNUB01000011.1:0-2754 GCA_003508605.1 Oscillospiraceae bacterium
TTCGGGATAATTCTTCGCTGCAAAGCTCCTTTTTCACTTCAAGCGTAAACGACATAATGTTTTCACCTTAATTTTTTCTTTTGGCAATATCTCTGTGCAAAACTCTTACCTTGTAGCCATTTTCCTCTAAATGCTTGTACAAAAGCTGTGTGTATGTTACGCTGCGATGTCTGCCTCCGGTACAGCCTATGGCTATATTAAGCTGGCTTTTCCCCTCCGTAATATACTGCGGCAGCAAAAAATCGATTATGTCAAACATTTTCTTTTTCATTTCCACAGAAACCTCATGGCTCATAACAAAATCCTGTACGCAACGGTCAAGTCCCGAAAACTCTCTTAACTCGGGAACATGAAAAGGGTTTGGCATACATCTCACATCAAAAACCAAATCGGCTTCCGCAGGTATTCCGTACATAAATCCAAAGCTGATACAGCTTATAAGAATAGTATCGGAAACATTTTCAACAAATAGATTCCGAACGGCCTCTCTGAGATTATTGGTAGTCATATGCGTTGTATCAATAAAATAATCCGCCGTCATTCTTATAGGTGATAAAATATCATATTCAGCGTCAATGGCTTTGTCGATATCTCCTCCGGTAACGTCAAGCAACGGGTGTTTTCTTCTTGTTTCCTTGTATCTTCTTTTTATTTCGTCATGCTCCGTGCTGACAAAAAGGATTTTTAAATCAATATCATTTTCTTTAAGCTTCTTCACATTATCCTGCAAATCAAGGAAAAGAGAACCGCCTCTGATATCTGTCACAATAGCGATTTTTTCTATATTAGCATACTCCTTGCACATCTCCGCAAATTTAGGTATAAGCTGAGGCGGCATATTATCTATGCAGAAAAAGCCTGCATCCTCCAAAACATTGACCGTCTGCGACTTTCCCGAACCGGACTGTCCCGTGATAATTACAAATTCCAAAGCTTACACTTCCTTTCTTTGCGTCAGACTGCCGATCGGCTACCCGCCTTTCGGAGGTTAATCTTATCTTCGGATCTATTGGGGTATTGTATCCGTTGGCAGATCCGAAAACAGCCTTGCAGCTCCGTTATTTTTAAGCGGAGTCAGAATACCGACGCCATACATTTTACTCCCAAATGATCACTTCACATTCCAAATCTTTTCCCGACGTCTCCTTCACCCTTGTCTTAACCGTCTTTATAACGGAAATAACATCATTAAAGGATGCGTTTGACTTGTTGATGACAAATCCGCAGTGCTTTTCGCTTACCTGTGCCCCGCCGAATGTAAATCCCTTCATTCCCGCCGATTCAATAAGCCTGCCCGCAAAATCTCCCTTAGGACGCTTAAACGTGCTCCCTGCACTGGGATATTCAAGGGGCTGCTTTTCTATGCGCTTACTCATAAGCTCCTGCATTTTTTCTGTTATTGCCTTTTTATCCCCATTTTTCAGCTTTAATGTTACATCGACAATAACATAAGGTTTGCCGCTAAAAAAGCTGTGACGGTAAGATAAATCCATTTCATCCCTTTCCATGGAATGAAGTATGCCCTTTTCATCAGCATAAGTGCAGGACTTAACAATATCCTTCATTTCTCCGCCGTAAGCTCCTGCGTTCATATATACCGCTCCACCCACGCTGCCCGGTATTCCGTAGGCAAATTCAAGACCGCTGAGCCCGATTTTGGCGACTTCCTTACAGAGGGAAATCAGCGGCATTCCCGCTTGACAAATAACCTCGTCACCGTGAAATACAACTTTTCCCAAGTCGGAAGATATAAGTATAACAGGACAATCGACGCCGTTATCTGAAATCAAAAGATTGCTTCCCTTTCCCATTACCTTATACCGCTCATTGTTCCTTTCAAATTCAGCCATCAATTCACAAAGACATTCCGCCGAATTTGGCTTCATCAGCAAAGGACAGTTCCCTCCGATTTTAAAGCTTGTATATTGCATCAACATCTGATTTTCGGCATATTCCGATTTATGTTTTATGCAAATTGATTTATATATACTATAATCCAAGCCTTTCCTCCCGTTCATTCCAAGCCGATATTGTTGTAGAGCACATTCACAAGCAATTCCTTAAGTTTTAGAAAGCGACATAGTGATATAGTATTATAAGCCTTAATTTCGATGCATCAACGGCAGCTTTTAATTAACACCTTCACTATTCTTTTCTATACCATATGCTTTAACTAATTTGTTTCATGCAGACGGCATAGGAAAGCTGCGCCGATAATTCCTGCGCCGTTGCCCAATTCGCATATTCCCAGCTTAGGCAAAAGACGTTCGTCTATGCAATAGCAATCGCGGGATATTATTTCTCTCAAGGGTTTTACAAGGTTATCGCCTTCCTTGCAGAGTCCCCCTCCTATAAGAAGAATTTCGGGCTGAAAAATATTTATCATATTTGTAAGACCGCAGCCCAAATACTCAATATATTCCTTTATAACCTGTTTTGCGCATGCATCGTCTGCTCTCATACCGTCAAAAGCGGTTTTTCCGTCAACATTTTCCAAGGAGCCTGCAATTTCCCACATTTTGCTGCTGATATTTTCATTCATCGCATTTTTAGTGGCAGTTATAAGAGCGGTTGCACTTGAATATGCTTCAAAACAGCCCTTCCTGCCGCAAGTACAAGGTCTGCCGTTATACTCGATAACCGTATGACCTAATTCTGCACCGCAGAAATTGAAGCCGGTGTAAATCTTTCCGTCTATTATAACGCCGCCGCCTACTCCTGTGCCAAGGGTAATTACAACCACATTCCGATAGA
>DNUB01000011.1:2985-6381 GCA_003508605.1 Oscillospiraceae bacterium
TAATTACAACCACATTCCGATAGCCCTTGCCGCCACCGGCTAAGTATTCGCCGTAAGCCGCCGCATTGGCGTCATTTTCTACATAAATCTCCTTACCTAACCTTGATTTCAGCATACTGCCCAAACCGGTGTTTTTAAAACCCAAGTTATTGCTGTATAGCACCTCTCCCGTTTCTCTGTTGGCGGAACCGGGAGTTCCTATTCCTATGGAATTTATATCGTCAAGATTAACCCCCGCTTTATCCAAAGCAAGGTGTACCGCCTCGCATATGCCGTCTGCAATCCCTTCGGCGGGTTTTGGAAGATTGGTTTTTACCGAAGCGTCGGCAACGATTTCGTATTTCTCGTTTACAATTCCAACCTTTATATTTGTTCCGCCTAAATCTATTCCTATATTATACATTATACTTTTCTCCTAAAAATTTATGATTTGTTGTTAGAGCTTATTCTTATTTAAGCTGTAAATGTTTTTTCGGTTGAGCAATATCATTCGTCGGCATACTTGATGCATTTCAAGAGTTTTCGACATAATGTACGCCATTCCATAAGCATACAAGAATAAGCTTAGTATTTTTAAGCAAAAACATCAACGCCGTTTTTGCGAATAACAAGCTGCTTGACGTTTTCCGCATCGGCATTCAGCAAAAGCTTTTCCGGAAAGCCTACCTCTGAAATAATTTTATATGCTGGTTCAAAATCGCCAACGGTATTCCAAAAATGGGAGTCGGTGTTTACAACTACAAAGGCCTCTTCTTCGGCGCATACCGTAAGCATTCTTTTGTAAAACCCGATAGTCTCGATCCTTCTTGCGTCACGAATGCGGGCAACGTTAAGCTCCATAGCTTTTTGATAATTATGGCATGCTTTGCAGACTTCTTTCATATCATAGTCAAAATGCGGATTATCCGTATGTCCCAAACAGCATACGTGAGGATTTTCCAGCAGCTTGATATAGGAATTGGTTATTTCCGACCTTGTGCCGTCGCCCCAATGGTAGCTTGCCACTATCCAATCCAGCTTTTTCTCCAGATCCTCGTCAATATCCAAACCACCGTTGTTATCGATAATATCCGCTTCAATTCCTCTTAGAATGTATACATTATTAAGCATTCTCGGAATTGCCTGCTGATTGTGGTGATGCCAGATATGCGGCGAATCCTCCATATATGGGGCATGATCTGTCAAAGCCATCATTTTAAGTCCCGCCTTTTCCGCTTGAACGGAGTTTTCCGTAACAGTAGAGTAAGCATGGGCAGATGCAAGAGTATGTGTGTGTAAATCAGCTATAAGCTTCATTTTTGACCCTCTTTATAATCAAATGTAATGTTCCCCGCCTTTAAGCGACGGATTCTATATATTTTTCGGCAGAAATTCAGCTTTCGCCGAATACCAAGTGCTGTCACGCTGAACCTTTAATAAATTCAAGGCGTTTTCCCTCATAAAATAATTCATATAATCAAAATCCGAATATCCCCCGCTGAAGCCCTGATAGACTTATGCCCCGGCTATTTCAAAATTCGGGGAGCTGCCTCTTATTAAATTTGACTGTCTTTTATAGGTATGCGTCAGGTAATATCGGTTATATTATCGTCGCTGTCCATATTAAGTCCTAACTTGTCCAAAAGATCCTGAGCTGCATTATATCCCATTTTCTTCTGACGGTTGTTCATAGCCGCAACTTCAAGAATAACCGCAAGGTTACGTCCCGGTTTTACAGGCAGTGTAAGATAAGGCACTTTAACTCCGAGAATAGACATATAGTTATTGTCAACGCCCATACGGTCGTATACCTTTTCGGGATTCCATATTTCCATTTCAACCACCATATCGATCTTTTCGGTAACCTTAACCGCACCCACGCCGAAAAGCTTGCGTGCATTGATAATACCGATGCCTCTCAGCTCTAAAAAGTGGCGGATATTATCGGGAGAACTGCCCACAAGAGTAATATTCGATGTGCGGCGGATTTCAACAGCATCGTCAGCTACAAGTCTATGACCTCTCTTTACAAGCTCTATTGCAGTCTCGCTTTTGCCTACGCCGCTGTCTCCGAGAATCAGGACGCCTTCACCGTAAATCTCAATAAGTACGCCGTGACGAGTTATTCTGGGAGCAAGCCGCAAATTTAAAAATGCAATCAGGGCAGCCATAAACTCGGAAGTGCTTTGTGAGCTTCTTAAAACGGGGACCTCGTTTTCTTTAGCCAAGCCTTCGATTTCGGGGAAAAGCTCGATACTTCTTGTAACAATGAAAGCGGGGGGCTTTTGAGAAAAAAGATTTGCAAAGGCGGCAATTCTCTTTTCCTCGCTTAATTGCTCCATATAGGCAAATTCCGCTTTTCCCGCTATCTGAATACGTCCGCTGTCAAAATATTCATAAAAGCCCGCCAATTGCAATCCCGGACGGTTTATATCATTGTTTTTTATTTTAATGTTTTTCGGATCGCAGGGACAGTAGATAGTTTCAAGAGAATACTCGCTGATAATATCCGACAGTGGTACGTAATATTCCTTCTGCATACGGTAAATTCCTTTCAAATTAAGCTGAATGTATTTGACAAAACAGTACAGGCCGTTGATTTAATCGGTGCTGTTCATATAATCCCGCTGTTCCTTTGTTAGCCTGTCAATTTCAATTCCCCAGAATTTCAGCTTTCTTTCGGCAACCTCGTTATCTATTTCCTTAGGCACATTTATTGTCATACTGTCAAGCTTTCCTTTATGCTGAACAAGGTAAAGTGCGGATAAAAGCTGTATTGCAAAGCTCATATCCATTATTTCGGCAGGGTGCCCGTCTCCTGCCGCCAAATTTACAAGCCTGCCCTCCGCAATAACGTTTATTCTTCTTCCGTCCTCCAGGGTATAGCACATAATGTTGTTTCTTGCAAGGTGACTTTCCTTTGATATCTCTTTAAGTCGTGCCACATCAACTTCAACGTCAAAATGTCCCGCATTGCAGCAGATTGCTCCGTCCTTCATAACTTTGAAGCTGTCCTCGCAGATAACCTGATTACAGCCGGTTACCGTTATAAAGAAATCTCCTATTTTGGCCGCCTCAGTCATTTTCATAACCTTGAAGCCGTCCATAACGGCTTCCATAGCCTTAATCGGGTCTATTTCCGTTACAATAACCGAAGCACCCAAGCCCTTGGCTCTCATAGCAACTCCCTTGCCGCACCAGCCATAGCCCGCCACAACAACATTCTTTCCCGCAACGATAAGATTAGTGGTACGGTTGATTCCGTCCCAGACAGATTGACCTGTTCCGTAACGGTTATCAAACAAATGTTTGCAGTCCGCATCGTTAACAAAAACCATGGGAAATTTCAGTTTTCCTGCGTTGCTCATAGCCTTAAGACGGTGTATTCCGGTAGTGGTTTCCTCACAGCCGCCGATA
>DNUB01000011.1:6666-7212 GCA_003508605.1 Oscillospiraceae bacterium
TGGTTTCCTCACAGCCGCCGATAACCTTTTCTATTAGCTGAGGATATTCGGTATGAATTAAATGAACCAGATCCCCTCCGTCGTCTATGATAATATTAGGCTCGGCCTTGATAACGGATGAAATATGTCTGTGATATTCTTCCTCGGTGGAATTATACCAAGCAAATACGTTTAAACCGTCGTGAACGAGTGCGGCTGCCACGTCGTCCTGAGTTGACAAGGGATTGCTTCCCGTAACATACATTTCGGCTCCGCCTGCTGAAAAAACCTTACACAAATATGCCGTCTTCGCTTCCAGGTGCACGGACAGAGCCACCTTTAAGCCCGCAAACGGCTTAGAACGTACAAATTCCTCTTCAATATCCCTAAGCAGGGGCATATTGTTCTTTACCCATTGAATTTTTCTTGCTCCGCTTTCCCAAAGACTAATATCTCTTATCTCACTTTTCATAACATAAATCTCCTTTATTTTTTCTGTGTGGGCAATATAATCAAAATTCGGACGTCCCCCGCCTTTTGCTTCAAGCAAAAGGCATAGCCTCATTA
>DNUB01000305.1:0-235 GCA_003508605.1 Oscillospiraceae bacterium
TCTGCTGCCCTGTCCGCCGGCTAATAGCATTGCGACTATTTCCTTTTTAACATGGTTCATAAGCTTTGCCTCCGATTTTAATTATAGATTAAGACAACAATGTGAAATGGATACAAACGTTTATTAACACAGGCTGCCTTCAAAGATTGACAATGACTCTTGTGCGAATTACGATTTTTTGTGCATATTACGGTTTTTTCTTTTTTATGTTTTGACTTGCAGGCTTGGAAGCTTC
>DNUB01000305.1:495-1425 GCA_003508605.1 Oscillospiraceae bacterium
GGAAGCTTCGGCTGCTGCTTTTTCGGAAGCTTTCGCCTCTTCACCGCTTTCTCCTTTTACCGCCGTACTTTTATCATCCGGCTTTTTCTCCGCAGCCTTTTCGGCTGTCCGGGACTCCTCCGTTTTTTCCGATTTTTTTACTGCTTCCTTTTTTGCTTTTTCCTGCAATGCTTTTTTCTCATCGTCTTCGGGAGTGCGAATATTTTTAGCCTTAAAGAACATTGCGGACATAGGTGCTATTTTTATTGTAATCGAATAAGCTTCATTATGCATAGGCACAGCTTCGGATTTAACCGTTTTGTTAGAAAGTCCGCTGCCGCCGAATTCCGTTTTCTCAGTAGAAAAGATCTCTTCGTAATCAGCATAATACGGAACGCCAAAGCTGTACTCCTCGTGGGCTTTAGGCTGGAAATTGCATACCGCAACAATTTCTTCGCCCTTTCTGTTAAATCTGCGGAATACAATAACGGAGTTTTCGTTATCGTCGCTGCTGATCCATTTAAATCCGCTCCAATCGCTGTCCGCCTCCCACAGCTCTTTATGGGAAAGGTAGAATTTATTTAAAGCCTCCACGTAGGTTTGATGCTTTTTATGCTCCTCAAACTGCAAAACATCCCAGTCAAGTCCTGTCTTGTAATTCCACTCCTTAAACTGAGCTATTTCTTGTCCCATAAACATAAGCTTCTTGCCGGGGTGAGCAGTCATATATGCCAAGAAAGTACGAAGAGAGGCGAATCTCTTATCGCGGGGACCGCTCATCTTGTCAAGCATTGAGCATTTACCGTATACTACCTCATCATGAGATATAGGAAGAATAAAGTTTTCGGAAAAAGCATAAAAGAAGGAGAAGGTAAGCATATTATGGTGATAGGGTCTGTACTCGGGATTCATAGACATATAAGCTATCATATCATTCATCCAGCCCATATT
>DNUB01000305.1:1720-2984 GCA_003508605.1 Oscillospiraceae bacterium
TCATTCATCCAGCCCATATTCCATTTGAAATTGAAACCTAAACCTCCCACATCGGCAGGCTTTGTAACCATGGGCCAAGCAGTGGATTCTTCTGCGATCATAAGTATATTTTCGTGCTTGGCAAAAAGCTCGGTATTAAGTCTTTGCAAAAAAGCTATTGCTTCAAGGTTTTCGTTGCCGCCCTTGATGTTTCTCTGCCATTGTCCGTCCTTGCGGTCATAGTCAAGATACAGCATAGAAGCGACCGCATCGACTCTGAGTCCGTCAACATGATACTTTTCAAACCAATAGTTGGCGTTGGAGATCAAGAAGCTCTGCACCTCCGGTCTGCCCCAGTCAAACACTCTTGTACCCCAATTTATATGCTCCCTCTTCAAAGGCTCGGAGTATTCATAGCAATAGCCGCCGTCAAATTCGTAAAGACCGGCCGCATCCTTGGGAAAATGAGCGGGAACCCAGTCAAGAATAAGTCCGACCCCGTTTTGATGGCAATAATCCACAAATTCCATAAAATCAAAGGGAGTGCCGAAACGTGAGGTAGGCGCATAATATCCGATCTGCTGATAACCCCATGAACCGTCAAAGGGATATTCTGCCACAGGCATTATCTCTATGTGAGTATACCCCATTTTCTTAACGTAAGGAATGAGCTTCTTTGCAAGCTCCATATAATTGAAAAGCTCATCCTCATCCTTTTTTTCCATCCATGAGCTTAAATGCATTTCATAAATGTTTATAGCGGAATCATATATATTCTTTTTGCTGCGCTCCTCTAACCACTTTGAGTCCTTCCAATTATATCCGTCCAATTCAAAAATCTTAGTAGCCGTATTGGGACGGGTTTCCATGTGTACGCCGTAGGGGTCGGCCTTTAAATAAATATGTCCGTTGGAGCTTTCAATACTGTATTTATATATATCATACTGCTTAAGATCGGGAATAAATAATTCCCAGACGCTTCGGTCGTGCTCGGTTCGGCGCATGGGGTGTTTCCCTCTGTCCCAATGATTAAAATCACCAACAACGCTTACTGAATTGGCATTAGGAGCCCATACTCTGAAATTTACGCCCTTCTGACCTTTATCCTCGCAAAAATGCGAACCAAAAAAATCATACGCCTCTGTAGCTTTTCCCTCGTGAAAGAAATGAAGAGCCACATCATAATCGTGAATACCTTGTATTGCCATAAATAAATCAACCTGCCTTTTCTTGTTGAAATAAATAAAAATGCCGAAATGAAATAGCAACTTTTTGGTAATTTTTC
>DNUB01000161.1 GCA_003508605.1 Oscillospiraceae bacterium
CAAGGCGGAGCGGATTTTTATTTTCCGAATTTCGAAAATCTTTTCAAATCACCAAATCACCGCCCGGTTTTATTTACTTTTCGCCGATTATATGCTAAAATAGAAAAAAGCAAAAAATACAGCCTGACAAAAGGGAGGATAACCCCAATGGAAAACCGAAACGAAAATGCCCCGTCCCTGTCCAAAAAAGCGCAGTGGGAAAGAAAGCTGCTGGATTTGGGACTGCGCAATCCCCTTATAAATCTTCGTCTTTCAAAAACCGTCGTGCCCGTTCTTACCACCTCGCTGGGGGAGCTGGAGGACGCTCTTGCCGACGGCGGCGAGTTTGTGATTCTGCCTAAGCCGGAGGAGTGGAAGCCGGAGGGAGAAATCGATTTTGAAAATATCGGCGTTTTGGGGGACGCAGGGGAGCTGATACGATCCGAATTTTCCGCTAAGCGGCTCAGGTCGGTTTATACCGAGGGGGAGCTTGCAAAGCTTATCACCAACCTGTACAGAAGCTCTCGGACGGCTATGGAGGAAAACGGCGCAAATACCCTTTATCTTGCGCTGGGTCTGATGCGATGGTTTGAGACGGATAAAAGCTCAAAGCCCCGCTATGCGCCTATTGTGCTTCTGCCGGTGGAGATGGTGAGAAAATCCGCCTTAAAGGGCTATGTTATAAGGCTGCGGGACGACGAGGCGCAGATAAATATTACCATGCTGGAAAAAATGAAGCAGGATTTTGACATCACCGTCAGCGGACTTGACCCATTGCCTCTTGATCAGCACGGAATCGATATGAGAACGGTTTTTTCCGTTTTGCGGGAGGCGGCTGCGGGACAGACACGGTGGGAGGTGCTCGAATCCGCTTATTTGGGCATTTTCTCTTTCTCACAGTTCGTTATGTGGAACGATATCAGAAACCGCTCCGAGGAATTGTCCAAAAATAAAATCGTGAAAAGCCTTATGGAGGGGAAGCTGTCCTGGGAGGCAGAGCCGATGGAAATGGGCGGCATGGTGGAGGAGAGCGGCGTTTTAACGCCTATGGCGGCGGACGCCTCGCAGCTTTTCGCCATAAAAAGCGCATGCGAGGGGAAGAGCTTTGTGCTGCACGGCCCTCCCGGCACGGGAAAATCCCAGACCATAACCAGCCTTATCGCCAATGCGCTGGCGGAGGGCAAATCGGTGCTTTTTACCGCCGAGAAAATGGCGGCTCTTTCGGTGGTTCGCAACAGACTGCATAAGATAGGCATAGGTCCCTTCTGCCTTGAGCTTCATTCCAACAAGGCACGGAAGAAGGAGGTTTTGGAGCAGCTGAGAATCGCAAGCGAGGTAACGAAAAATACCTCTCCTCGCCGTTACGGGGAAAAGGCGGAGCAGATTCAAAAGGTAAGGCAGGAGCTGAACGCTTATGCAAAGCGGCTTCATGCTCCCCTTAAATGCGGCGTCAGCTTGTTTGAGCTGATAAACGAGTATGAGGGTTACAGAGACGCCAAGGATATCGAGCCTTTTGACGGCAGCTTTACGGATACGCTTACCCTTTCTGCCGTCGAGGAGCTGGACGGTGCGGTAAACAGGCTTACGGCTGCGGGGACGGCTGCGGCGGAGACGGCTAAAAAATCCGCCGGAGGTATCTTCGACCACCCCTTAAGGGAGATAGGCTTATGCGAATACTCACAGCAGCTTAAGTCTGCAGTTCCTCAGAAAATTTCGGACTATAAAGCTGCGCTTTGGGAGCTTGCTCCTCTGCAGGAGAAGCTGACCGCTTTGTTTGGCTGTGAAGCCCCCAAGGACTCAGTGGGAGAGAAAAGGCTGGCGGATACTGCGGCGCAGATCGCTTTGTGGAAGGAGCTGCCCCCAAGCTGGCGTACTGTTGAGAACGCTTCCTTTGTGTTTACTCAGGCGGAGGAGGCGGCGGCGCACTTCCTTTTTGCGGGAGAGAGGGAAAAGACCTTGCTGCAAAGCTTTAATCCCGCTTTTTTGCAGCAGGACGGAAACGCTCTTTTAAACGAATATAATGCGGTGAATGCAAAATGGGTACTGCCTAAAAGCTTGGGGCTTAACTCAATGGTCAAAAGGCTTAGCGGCTTTGCCAAAGCTCCCGTGGACAAGGCTTCGTTATTAAAGCATATAAATCTGCTTTGCGACTATCAGCTGGAAAAGAGCAGGGCGGACTCCTTATTCGCTCAGATAGGAAGCTCCTTAGGAGAATTGTATCAGGGGGAGCAAACGGACTGGAACAGCGTGGGCAATGCCGCCAAAAAAGCCAAGGAGTGCTGTCACGGGCTTTCCCAGGCGGGAATTGCCGAGGAAAAGAGGAGGGAGCTTTTAGGCAGCGCAGATATTTTCGTTTTGACGGAACAGTTTGGGGAAAAATATGAAACCGCTGCGGCAAAGGGAAAGGATCTGTATTTTGCTTTGCAGCTTTCGCCGAAGAACGGGGAGAATTGGCTCGATGGAGAAAAGGCTCTTTGCAAAAGGCTTTCCGATAACCTTGAGGGGCTGAAGGAATGGATTGCCTTTAACGGAGCGGCAAGGGAATGCTCGGAAAAGGGGCTTGACAACGTTATCGGAGCTTATAAGGGCGGTCTTTCGGAGGAAGAGCTTTTTCCCGCTTATAAGAAGGCACTGCTCCTTAAGCTTATCAATACCGCAATAGACGGCGACAAGGTGTTAAGCGGATTTTCGGGAGCTGTGTTTAACGGCCGCATCGAGGAGCTTAAGAAGCTGGACGGCGAAATAACCGAACTTTCAAGGGAAGAGATTTTCTGCAGGCTTGCCGCCGGGCTGCCCGATTTTTCAAGGGAGGCGGCGGGAAACGAGGAAATTACCGCATTGCAGAAAATGATAAAAAGCGGCGGCAGAGGCGTCAGCATACGCAAGATGTTTGAAAGGCTGCCTACTCTTATTCCCAAATTATGCCCCTGTATGCTGATGAGCCCGATTTCTGCGGCACAGTATCTTGACCCCAATCGGGAGCCTTTCGATATCGTGGTGTTTGACGAGGCGTCTCAGCTTACCACCTGCAAGGCGGTGGGGGTGCTGGCAAGGGGACGGGACGCCGTTATTGTGGGAGATCCCAAGCAGATGCCGCCTACCTCCTTCTTTTCCACCGTCGACGTTGACGAGGAAAATCTCGAGGATGAGGATCTGGAAAGCATTCTTGACGACTGTCTTGCGCTTAATATGCCTCAGACTCATCTTTTATGGCATTACCGCAGCCGTCACGAAAGCCTTATTGCATTCAGCAACAGCCGTTTTTACGAAAACAGGCTTTTCACCTTCCCTTCGGTTAATGACAGAGAGTCGAAGGTTACTTTGGTTCATGTGGACGGGGTGTTCGACAGAGGAAGGACACGTCAGAACAGAGCGGAGGCGGAGGCGGTTATCGAGGAGCTGAAACGCCGCTGTCACAGCGGGGAGCTTTCGGAAAGCAGCGTAGGCGTGGTTACCTTTAATATTTCTCAGCAGACCTTAATAGAGGATCTGCTGAATGAAGCCTGCAGAACCGACAGCGAGCTTGAGCAGTGGGCGTTTGAGCGGGAAGAGCCTGTATTTATAAAGAATCTTGAAAACGTACAGGGGGACGAGCGTGACGTTATTCTTTTCTCGGTGGGCTACGGTCCCGACAAGGAAGGAAACGTTTATATGAACTTCGGACCGCTGAATCGGGAGGGAGGCTGGCGCAGGCTTAACGTCGCCGTTTCCCGTGCAAGGTGCGAAATGATGATTTTTTCGACCCTTACCGCCGATATGATAGACCTTTCAAGGACAAGCTCGGAGGGTGCGGCGGCTTTAAAGGCGTTTCTTGAATATGCGGGAGGAAAGCCGCTGCCCGTCGGCGAAAACGCCGTCAAATCACGGGGAAGCAGGGAAAACATCGCAAAGTCCATTTGCGGGGAGCTTAGGGAATTGGGCTATGATACCGATTTGTCCGTGGGTCATTCCGAGTACAGGATTGACGTCGGGGTAATCGATCCCGCCAATCCCGAAAGGTATATTTTGGGGATTCTCCTTGACGGCGAGAGCTACGGAAACGCCAAAACCACCCGTGACAGAGAAATCGCTCAAATCAGCGTTCTGAACGGTTTAGGCTGGAAGATAATAAGGGTTTGGTCTATGGACTGGTGGGATAACCGCAGCAAGGAGATGGGAAGAATCAGGGAGGCTTTGGAGAAAAGGAGCCGATAAAAATTATGTTTGATATCGGAGCGTTTTTCATGTTCTCTGAAAGCGGGTAAAAATCCGCACAGTTTCCCTGAAAGCGGGCAAAAACCC
>DNUB01000254.1 GCA_003508605.1 Oscillospiraceae bacterium
TGCACAAAGAATAATCAGCTCGAAGCAGTTAATAATATTGATAGTAAACCGTAAGAACAAAATATCGTATAATGCTGTGAAGAAATCACAAAATTCATAAAAGAAAGGAATGATAATTATGATGGATAAAATCGCTCTCTGGATCTTGCTTATCGGCGGTATAAACTGGGGTCTTGTGGGAATTTTTCGCTTTGATCTTATCGCTTGGGCGTTCGGCGGCAGCGACAGCGTAATAAGCAGGATACTTTATATTATTGTCGCTTTGGCGGCAGTATGGTGCATTTCCCTTTTCTTCCGCAAAAATGAGCTTATCGGAAACGACGAGGTTTCAAGGGAAAACAGAATGTAATTAAAAAATCGGCACAGCTGGAAAAAGGGCTGTGCCGATTTCTTTTAAATGCTGAGTTAAAACAATTTTGCTAAAAAATATATAAGCAAGGGTCGGTATTGCACAAAGACAAATCTAAAGCTTTTTATGCGGTATCGTTATTTTTTTGCTTTTTTCAAAAAAGGTATTGACAACGGAAAAAAATCGGTTATAATATAACTGTATTAACTGTACTAACCGAAACGTATGTAATAGGACAGTTGACTTATGCGGGGAGCAAAGAAAAATCGGCATAACACAGGAAAGGAATTATTATGGGCAGCGAAACAATTCTCGAAGTCAGGGGCTTATCCAAAAGCTTCGGCAAAAAGGAAATTTTAAAGGACATCAACCTTACCGTAAACGGCGGCGAGGTATTCGGGTTTTTAGGACCGAACGGCTCGGGTAAAACCACCACCATAAAGCTTATGCTGGGTCTTTTGAATTACGGCAGCGGCTCTATCAGGATTTGCGGTCACGAGGTCAAAACCGAATTTGAAAAGGCGGTTGCCAATATCGGCGGCATAATTGAAAACCCCGAAATGTACAAGTACCTTACAGGAAGGCAGAACCTTATGCAGTATGCCCGTATGCAGGACGGAATAACGGGGGAGCGCATGGAGGAGGTTATTGACATTGTCCATCTGAGGGCAAGAATCGATGACAAAATTTCCAAATACTCATTAGGTATGCGCCAAAGATTGGGTATTGCGCAGGCTATACTTCACCGTCCTCGGCTCCTTGTTTTGGACGAGCCTACCAACGGTCTTGACCCGGCGGGAATCAAGGAGCTGAGAGACATTTTCAAGCGTCTTGCTCACGAGGAGGGCTGTGCGGTTTTCGTTTCAAGCCATATGCTTGCGGAATTGGAGCAGATGTGCGACAGGGTATGCGTAATCAACCACGGCGTAGTAGTCGACAATATGACCATGGAGGAGATACGCACCGAAAAGAAGGATGATAACCGTCAGAACTACCATATCGACACACAAAATAAAGACGGCGCAATCAAAGCAGCGGAAGAGATGGGAATTGATTATACTCTTTATGACGGACAGCTTACTGTTATGATTGAAAAAGAAAATATTTCAAAATATATCAGGAAGCTTGTGCTTGCAGACGTGGACATTGAAGCGGTTATTCCCATTCAAAAATCCTTGGAGGACGCATTTATGGAGATTATCGGCGATACTCCCGAGGGCGGAGTGGGACAGTAAAAGCCATATGCTGCGATACGGCAAGGCAGACTGACGAAGCGATAAATGCAGATTTTTGCAAAGCTGTCTGCAAAATGATTAAAAATCGGTATTACATAGGACAGAATTTTAAAAGGATGTGCGGAAATTGCAAAAGAAAAAAATAATAGCCCTTTCGGTGCTGGCGGCGGTGTTGGCGTCCGCCTCCCTGCTGCTTTACAAAAATTCCCACCTGCTGTATATTGCGGGGGAATACTTAGGGGTAAGCTGCAAAAGAGTCAGCGTCGAGAAAACGGAGCCGGAAAATCTTGTCGATTTTACATTGGAGGAGCTTGAACAAAGAGAAAACACTGCGTTTAACCAGAGCTTGATGCTGGTAAATAACCGACATATGCTAATGCAGGGCTTTGTCCCCGATGTTTCGGAATACAAGAAAACAGGGGTATTTATGAACAGCTGTATGCAAAAGGCGTACGGGGAGCTTTCTGCGGCGGTAACGGAAAAAACCGAAAGCCGGCTGTATGTGTCAAGCGATTTAAGAAGCTATGAGGAACAGCAGGAGGTTTTTGCCCAAACTCCCGACGTCGCCATACAACCGGGAGCAAGCGAGCATCAGACGGGACTTGCGCTTGACGTATACGTTAAAAATTTTGCGGGAGAAGGCTTTATAAAATCGGAAGCGGGTCGGTTCGTCAATTCGGAAAGCTGGAGGTACGGATTTATAATCCGCTATCCCTCCTTTGGGAAGGAAAAAACGGAAATTACCTTCGAGCCTTGGCATATCCGCTATGTGGGAGAGCCTCATGCGAAAATCATTTATAACAATCATATTACCCTGGAGGAATACATACAGTCCCTTGAAAAAAACATATGGTACAAGTCGGAGGACTGCCTGATCTCAAGGCAGGAGCTGTCGGAGGACGGCAGGCTGAAGCTGCCCCGGGACTATTCGGAGGCAGTAATCTCTCCCGATAACACCGGGTGCTTATTATCACCGTATACTGATTTTTGTCGGGCTTCGGCATCGGACAATTCAAAAACAAAATTTAAATAATAAGGAGCGCAGGCTTTATGCATGGAGTTTTAAGACTTATACAAAACGAGCTTTCAAAAATCTTTTGCCAGCTGAGCTGGAAAATACTGACAATACTTTTATTGCTTCTGTCGGTGGGGCTGCCCTTGCTGAATTATGCAATGACGGGCGATTACGAAAGCGGCGGCTTTTATGCAAGCGCAGAGAAAAACGCCGAGGATTACGAGAAGGGCAGCATAGCAAGAGAGTATTACGAAACCGTTGCCGAAGGGTACAGGTTTTTTGCCGGTCAAGGCTTTACCGAGGGCACCTGGCAGTTTGAAAACTACATAAGCGAATATGTGGACAGCATCGAAAGCATTAAGGGCTGTCGGCTTTACCTTGACGGCAGGGAGATCGGCGATGTGCTGGATTATTTTAACATTGACGGCGTTACGCTGATATATGAGAACAATAACGGAGAGGAAAAGCGTAGAGCCGAGTATTATGAAGCGGAGGAGCTTCCCGAGGACGGCAGCATTACCTTTGACGAATACGGCGACATTGCAGCTAATCAAGGCAAAAGCGTGCCCTTTACTCCCGAAATTGCGGAAAAAATAATAAAGGACTGCGAAAAAAACGCAAAGGACATCGGCGAAAGGGTAAAGCAGCCCTTTGAGGAATATGCGGAAGGACAGATAAAGGAGCATGAACAAAGCTATCGGCAGTCAATAAAGGCTTATGAGGAGGCAAAAAAGGCTTTTGAGTCCGGCAGGTCGGGAATAAGGGAGTATACCGAGGCAAAGCTTGAAAAGGAGGGCTGGGATATTCTTTTCGGTGCGCTTGAAAAAATCGATCTTACCAAGGTGAGCGATGAATTTCAGAACGGCTTTTCCGACAATCTCTTTAGTGCGGCAAATATAATTATGCAAAGCTCTCAGTATGCGCAGATGTCGGAAAAGGAGTTTGACACGGACGGATACGGAGTATTTTTTCAAGGCTGCTTTTACGACGGCTATGACGATTATCTGACGGCGGCGGAGCAAAGGCAGGAGCAGTATTACAGGACGGTTAAAAAACGTGCTTACGGTCTGGAGCATGACCTGAACGTGAGCAACACCTCGGGAAGCACCCGCAGAATGGTGGAAGAGTGCCTGCAAATAAATATTTCCATAATTATTTTTATGGGAATATTTATGGCGGCGGTAATAGTGGCAAGCGAGCATACCTCGGGAGCTATCAGGCTGCTTATGATACGCCCCAGGGCAAGGTGGAAAATACTGTTTTCAAAGCTGTGCTGTCTGCTGATATTTATTGCGGGCTGGATAATCTCCGCTTCGGCTTTGACAACAATCACCAATATAATAATTTACGGCTTTAACGATTTGGCAATGCCTTATGTTATGGTAAGCGATGAAGCCTTTGAGGTCGCTCCCTTCCTGTATTATCTGTGGAAGCTGACCGTTTATAACCTGCCGGGACTGAGCATGGTATTCCTGGCGTTCCTGATGTCCGTATTTGTAAAAAGGTCTGTGGTATCCATGGCAATACCCATGATGATAAATATATTCGGCGGACCTGCGTCGACCTTATTTACCGGAAGAGCCTGCAAGGCGTTCCCGCTTCTTAAGCTTACTCCGATACCTTATTTTGACTTATCCGGCTTTTGGGGAGACCCCTTTGTGCAGCTGGACAGCTATAACTCTCCCTTGGATCACGGTCTGACTCTCGATATGGGCGTGCTTATGTTTGTGATTTATTCCGTGCTGCTTGTGGTTTTGTCCTTTATTGTGTTTAAAAAGCAGCAGATCAA
>DNUB01000159.1:0-4361 GCA_003508605.1 Oscillospiraceae bacterium
GGACATCGGATTTTGATTATAGAGGGGTAAAAAACTCGAAAGTTTCAAAATTTTGATGAAAGGAAGGGATATGTAATGCGTTTTAGACAAATTATTGCATCGGCGCTGACAGTGATGTGTTTGTGCACATGCTTTTCAACGACCGTTTCTGCGAAAACCGTTTCAACATTCTCGCTTGTCAACAGTATTTCTCCGTTATACGATATTGCCGATAGCGCGTATTCGGAACTGAACATTGTCGGGACAAAAGCCGAGTGTGTGAGTAAGGTTTCCGGAGACAATACCACTAAAATAACTGTTGAACAAACTCTGCAGAAGTACAGCGGATGGTTTTGGATATGGGATGATGTTGACGGCGCATCGTGGACAAGAACGGAAAACAAGAGTTCTGTTAATTTGTCAAATACCAAAAGCGGTCTTACCAGCGGCACGTATCGCGTGAAATCTATGTTTACGCTGACCGACAAGAACGGTAAGACAGAAACGCTCACGATTTATAGCGATGAAGTTTCGGTTAATTGAGCAAGATGGTTTTTATGGAGGCGATTCCGTTGGGCTGTTAATTTTATTCGGACGTTAATGCCGCAATAATTTGCGGTTAGGGAAATCGGATAAAGTCATCATATCCGATTCGGGACATTTTAGGAAAGGATACCTTCGGGTATCGGAACAAACAGGAGGTCTTTATGACAAAATTAATAAAAAGATTTACAATTTCATTTTGTGCCGCACTGCTTGCCTTGACGACATTATGTGCTAACGCATTTGCAGCTGAACCTATAAAAGCAAGCGTATCGGGAGATATGGGGAGCAAGAGGATTACATACTCATACTCTGTAAGCTCAAAACCTACACAGGCTTCTATTGGTTTTTATACAGCAGATACAGCAAATTCATACCTCATAACCTTTAGTCCGGCTTCTGGTTCAAGTGCGACAATATATTTCTATGAATCTTTTTCGGACAAATTACTTGACAGCTTGACTGTTCCTATAAAAGCAGGGGGAGGAATGCCTTCATCTTTTATAACCTCTGCCGATTTAGGCAAATATAAGTTTGTTTATGTTGTAATTAAATCAAACTCGTCATCAAATGCATCTGGTTGGTTCACAATAGAAGGAGTTTATAGTGAAACATATATAAATTAAATTTTTCTGCCCATTATTTATATTCTATTCTGCCAGCAAGTAATCTTGTCAGCGATGTAATGTTGCTTAGGAGAAAAATGAGAACTTTTGTATTTATCTTGCGAAAATATTGGAAAAAACATTTGAAAAGTGCTTTTGCGTTTATATTTTCAGGCGTGCTGCTTACGGCTATCATTTTTGTGGCGCTTATGTCGGCACGAGAGGAATGTGTGCGGTATTATCATTCGGTATTTGACCTTGTGGGGCATTATGACATTATAATCGCAAATTCAGATGACCAGCTTTTATCCAAGGTCACCGAAGGCAAAAAGAATTATGATTACGGCGTTATAAACGTATTGGGCGAAATGGTATGCCTAGAAAACCGATTTACTTACGGAACCATATCTGACGAGCAAAATATCTGGCATATTCCGCTTGACGAGGGACGCATGCCCGAAACCGAAAACGAAATCGCAGCAGTAGGCAGCGTGCTTGACGCATGCTATTGGGTGGGAAAATGCGGTGGCACGATAACCCTTGACGGAAAAGAGTACACAGTTACAGGAATTATCAACAGTGATTACGGAAAACAACGTCCTGTGTACAATCCGTCGCTGCCTTCCAAATGGTGGGTATCTCCCAATATCGATAAATCTCCCTACAAAATTCCGTTGATCTTTGTGGGAAAAAGCGACGAATCTCCACTTTACCGTATAGACCTTATCGGAAATTTTTTCAATTCCAATGAAACCAAGGAGGATATTGAGACATTCATAGCTCACTCAAAGGAATTTACAAATTATGTAGGGGAGTTGAACGGTTCGGAGGAGAATTGGTTTGATTGCAAAAGCGACTCTGAAATTCATTATGCAAGAGGCCATTCACAGCCCACAAAATTTTTAATGGTCATTATGTGGATTGGCGCAGCGATTGCAATACTTTCGGTGTACTCTGTTCTTAGAACTATTTTTATTGAAAGGCACAGTAGAATTGAGACTCTCAAACGAATAGGAGTGCTAAAGAGCGGAATATTCAAAATGTACGCTGTCGAGTGCGCATCCTTTGCCGTGATACAAACGCTTATAGGACTGCTTGCGGGACTTGCGGCATATGGGGGGATATGGCTGTTCAAAACAGGAGTGCTTGCCGAAAAGCCGTACAGTGCTTTTACTGATTTGGCGATTGTTTTGGAAAATACTCCAAGTCCCCTTTTTTTCGCCTGCCTTGTTTCAGCCATCGTCGCAGCCGCCGCTTACCTTATAAATGCTCTTACCGAAAAGGGCAAGATAAAAGCACCGCACAAGGAAGCAAAATCGCAATCGCTACATCGCAGTTTCACAACTGCTTTCCAGCAAAGCAAAATAACGGTCGTTCAGTTAATATCTCTGACACTTGTCTGTTTTTCCGCAATAATGGGCTATATGTTTTACACAGACAACGGGAAAGAGATCACATCTCTTTTAACCTATTCCCCTAGTAAGGCTTCATATACGGCAAATGGCTTTGATATGGAAAAAAACGATATTGCGGAGTATTACTTCTGTACTCCGCCCGTCGTTAACGCTCTTGGACATATGGATAATGATCCCATAGAATCTTTTCCCTTAATTGTTGATGATTATTCTGCAGGCTTTGATGACGAGACCGTTGCGCAGCTGCCCGAAAACTCGTTAATAACTGGAGAGCTTAAACAGACCTTTATCGTAATTGACGACCCTTATGAATATCTTGATAAGATAGATCTTTCAAATGACGTCGTCCGTGAAACATTTCTTAATTTTTCCGATGAGAAATTTAAGAATTTCTTTGACGAGGGCGAATTAGGTTCAAAAAATATGTATCGGATCTTTACGAAACTCGCTCCGTCAAATACAATAAACAAACTTGCGGAAAACGCAGAAGGCGAAATCAACATTGACGCTCTTGACCGAGGAGAGGAAATATTGCTTTTATACCGCGCTTTAAAACCGCGGTTTGAGGTCGGCGAATATATTACGATTTACAGTGCGGCAGCGTCGGAGAACGGCTACGGAATAGACGCACTCACCGCCGCTAAGGTGAAGATTGCAGCTATAGTACAGGCTCCCTCAGATATGGGGGAAGTGGAGTGCTACACGGTTCTTGAAAACGAGAAGCTTAACTTTCTAACCACGGCCAAAGGCGCGTGCGCAATGGGGTTTCCTGGCGCGGCGTATACCGAATTGTATTCTCACAAGAAAATAGACGGAAGTGTTTTCCCGATGTCCGCACAGATGAAGTTTGAATCCCTTGCACAGAAAAAGCGAAGCAATTTAATTTATTCACTCGTGCAATATTCGGGTATAACGCTGATCCTGCTGCTGATGTCTATGCTTGGACTTTCGGGGTATTTCAACGGGATCGGATTAAAGATAAGTCAAAAGAAATACGAAATTTCCGTTTTCAGAGCCGTTGGTATGCCTATGAAGGACATACGAAAATGCATTTTCCTCGACAGCCTTAAAATTCCCGCTACAGCGGCGCTATTCTCCTACGGCTTGGCAAAGCTTACTCAGCTTATTATGAAGTCGGCGTATGGGCATGTGATGTTTCTGTTTAAGAATATGCCGTTGAAAGAGGCAGAAGGCAAAATAGAGGCGCTTATCAAAACCTTTTTTCTTGATAATGTTATGTGGCAGGTGAATGCCGAAATACCTTCGCTGATACTACTTGTTGTTTTATGTGCAGTAACGCTCATTATCACAGCGGTTGCGCTAAAAAGGTTTAAGGGAAATATCGCAGATGATATTAACGAGGGGAGGACAAGAGAATGATAAGAACAGAAAACCTATGCAAGACCTACGGTATCGGCGATGGAAACGTGACCGCACTGAAGGATGTTTCGATAAATATTCAAAGTGGCGAAATGATCGCAATAATCGGCAAGTCGGGCAGCGGCAAAACTACGCTACTGAATATACTCGGATGCCTTGATGCGGCAACGGAGGGTAAAGCATTTTACGGCGATACCGAAATAACCAGCTTGAGCGATGCGAAAGCGGCGGATTTTCGCCTAAGGCACATTGGTTTTGTGTTTCAATTTTTTGATCTTCTGCCGGAGCTTACCGCAGCGGAAAATATTCTTTTGCCTGCAAAAATCGCAGGAAGATCGGCGGAAAATTTTCGGGAAACAGTCGAGAGCTTAGAGCTTACCGATCGTCTTGAACATTATCCCTCACAGCTTTCGGGCGGTCAGCAGCAGCGCGTGGCAAT
>DNUB01000159.1:4635-5012 GCA_003508605.1 Oscillospiraceae bacterium
CGGTCAGCAGCAGCGCGTGGCAATAGCTCGGGCCATGATAAATGATCCAGAGATTTTTTTATGCGATGAACCCACAGGTGCACTTGACACAAAGACCGCCGCTGAGATCATGAGCATTTTAAAAAAGCTAAATTCTGAAGGAAAAACCATAGTTATCGTCACTCATGATTCCAAGATTGCGGAGCAGTGCGGAAGGATCATTGAAATATCGGACGGAAAAATTATTTGAGATGTTCGTGCAAGAGAATCTTCTGTCGTGGTGTCACCTTCGCCATATCTTAATATGCTAAAAAACGACCGCAGGCTTATAGCTGCGGTCGTTTCTTTTTGTTAAGCACTGTTGTAATAATGCGGGTTCAGCTTGGTATCCTTAAATA
>DNUB01000159.1:5347-6652 GCA_003508605.1 Oscillospiraceae bacterium
CCGAAAAAGAAAGGTTTGGACTTTGTCGACAAGCTGAGCTGAAAAAGGCTTTTTTCAGCCTCTTTTTTCATTCCCTGAATAATATTAACGCCAATGCAAAAAATAATTTCAATACCGACTGTTGGAGCATGATATGAAAAAGTTTGTTATGGGCGTAATATGCGGTCTTTTAAACGGCTTATTCGGATCGGGCGGAGGCGTGGCGGCGGTTCCTCTGCTGGAAAGCTCAAACCTTGAACCGAAAAAAAGCCATGCCACCTCCGTTGCCTTGATATTCCTGCTGAGCATTGCCACCACAATAAGCTATCTTCTGGGAGACAAGCTGGATTTCACTTTGGCGTGGCAATATATTCCCTATGGCGTCATGGGGGCGGTTATCGGCGCAATACTGCTTAAAAAGATTCCCAACTCCCTTTTAAGGCGGATTTTCGGGGGCGTAATGCTGTTTGCAGCGTTCAGAATAATGATGAAGTGAAAAGTAAAATATGAATATTATAATTGGACTGCTTTCGGGAATTGCCGCTTCAATGGGCTTTGGGGGCGGCTTTGTGTTGATCATTTATCTTACTGTTTTTGCCGATACAAATCAAGTTACGGCACAGGGCGTAAATCTGCTTTTCTTTTTACCCGTTGCCCTTGTATCGCTGATAATCCACCAAAAAAATCATCTTATAAGCTGGAAAACTCTTTTAAAGCTTCTGCCGGGAGGAATTTTGGGTATTCTTCTGGGAACCTTTATCGCCGCACATATAGACGTTGAATTTTTGCAAAAGCTGTTTGGAGGGCTGCTTATTTTTGTGGGGTGCAAGGAGCTGTTTCACAAAAATACCGATTCCAAGGGTGAGAAAAAAGAAAGCAAAACCGATACTCCATAGCAATAGCTGTGTGGTATCGGCTTATTTGTATTATCAATTAGCTGTTTGAGGAAATCACCGCCCCTCCCGTTTTCGAAATGAACTATCTCAAATACATTTTCCGTATCAAATCCTTCGTCCGTATCCTGCACCAAACAGTATCCCCAACGGTTTTCCTCGGAGAAGGGGATTATTTCGTCTCCTCTGTCTATTCTGCGTTTATAAAGCAGCCATTCCTCTCTTCTTTTTCCGTTTCCTTCCACAATTTGCTTAACTATGCCGACTTTGCGGCAGAAATTGATTTAGTTTAACAAGGTTCAACTTCCAAAATCGTAAAAAAAGACGAAATAAAAAGGTTACCAAAACAAAACAGCAGCCCAAAAGCATAATGCGCTATTCACCAAGACCCGCCCCAAAAAAGACCCGTCCCAACCCCCACCCGCACAACAAT
>DNUB01000172.1 GCA_003508605.1 Oscillospiraceae bacterium
TGCTGGTTTTTATACAAAAGGCCGACAGGGCTGTAAAGCATCTTTACAGCCCTGTCACATTATGGTTAGGATAAAATGAAAATGAAAAACTTACTTAATACGTCTATTACTTTCTTTTCTGAGCAAATACGATGGCTGCCGCAGCAAGTATGCCGATTCCCGCAAAAACGGCAACGCTTTCTACGCCGGTATTGGGAGCGTTCTTATCATCTGTCTTATTGTCAGTATCTCCGGTAACCTTATCGGTTTCGGCGTTAGTTCCTGCGGGTGCTTCCGTTGCGGGAGCGTCTGTTGCGGGAGCGTCATTTGATACGGTAAGGGTTTTTAAAGTAATGCTGTGGCCGATAAATATCATTCCTCCCTCTTTTATGGAATCGATAAAATCAGCGGGAACCTTAAAGGTTATTGAAGAGGAATCCATATCGACAGGATATGCGTCCTTGCCCTCTGCAAGCTCGGGACCGCCCTCTCCGTTGGGATCGATAAAGGTCCAGGAGGAATCCATAGGCTTAATGGACCAGTATGCGTCCTCCGACGTATCGGTTTTGTCCGTTTCGTAGGTGACGGTTACATAGGAATCTGCGGTAAGGCTTGCAAATTCGGATGCGGGAACTGCTGCGTTAATGCTCCAGTTTTTGCCCAAATTCTTGTTTCCGAAGTCGTGAGCGGAAACGGAGGCGGTCAGTACAGCTAAAGCGGATGCGGAGGCAATAATGCCTGCCAATAACTTAGATACTTTCATAATTTTTTCCTTTCTTAATAAGCTTTTTTATTGTTTTTGGGTTTTTTGAGTTTGTTTTTTGAGATTGTGCTTTTTTGAGATTATGACGCTGCCAGCTCCTTGTTTGCATTATCTATCTCGGCCTGAATGGTATCAAAATTGCTTTCTCTTGTCTGTATCCAGGAGTTGCCGTTGTGGTAAGCGTCCTTGGAGGGGTTGTCAAGATTGTCGAATACAACGTCGGAGATTCCGTTGCAGAAATCAAATACAGGGTGCTCTCTTACCATCTTGAACATAGTATTGCGCATTTCCCACATACTGTCGGTCCAGCCGTATTCGTTAAAGTACTGATCCTTTGTGATCTGCTCCGCATCGTCGCTTCCGTTGGCGGCAGCCTCGCAGTACATCATAGCGGCAAAGCCCTTGGGGTTAGGCGCACCTGCGCAAAGCATATATCCTGTTACTCTTGCGGGAATATAATGAGCGTCCGAGCCGGGGCATTTGGGTATGGGAACAAATCCCACGTCGTTTATATCGCCGTACTGTGCAAGACCGTATTCGGTGTTAACCTCGGTCAAAGCCCAATAGCCTACTGCAAAGAATAAGGTTTTTCCTTCGCCCACATAGTCGGCTCTGGTTTTCCACTCCTTGTCCTTTAAAGGATATGCAAGATTTTCCTTGTTGAGATCAAGGAGAAATTCCTGTGCCTGTTCCACCTTGGCGTCTCTCAGGTTATTTACGATTTTGCCGTCCTTCATTCCGATAAAGGGCACGCCCGATGCATTGGAAAATCCTCTTGAAACCCACCAGCCGTCGATGGCATAGCGTTCGTCGCCCTTGCTGCAGAAATCGGTCATCATCTGTTTGCAGGTGTCCCAATCCCACTTGCCTTCCTTAAGAAGCTGGGCAGGGTCGGTAAGAGCGTTTTCCTTCATAACCGCCTTGTTATAGATCATCAGAACCTCTATTTCGGGGCTGATAATGCTTGCGTAATGCTTTCCGCCTACAACGAAGGGATCGTTCATTTCCTTGCGGTCCTTAAACCATTGGTCGTTAAAATCAATGTAGTCGTCCAAGGGTTGGAACATCTTTGCTATTGCGCCCTTTGGGAATGCGTCCATATCGCCCGCCGAGAAAAAGTCGGGAGACTGTCCTGTGGTAACCATGGAGGAAAGCTTGTTGTATCTTTCTGCGTCCTCAACAACGATATCCTTGACGGTTCCTCCGAATTTGCTCTGGAACAGCTCAAGAGCTACGTCCTTGTTCTTGCCGTTGGCGGGATTTCTTGCCCATGAAGCAAGGAATGTGATCTCCTTGTTTTCAAGCTCAAATTCCTTTACCTGAATCTCTTCTGCTTTGCTTTGCTGTTCCTCAGCCATTGTTGAAGGGGGGAGAGTTGTCTGACTTGCGTTTCCGCCCTCCGTACAAGCAGTAAGCATGCTTAGCAGAATTATTGCCGCTGCCGACGAAGAAAACAGCTTTCTTTTTTTTGCGTTCATAATCTTACTCCTTTTCATTGTATTTTTTGGTTTTTTGCTTATTTAAATGCGGTGAAGGAAACGCTTTGATATTCTGCCGCTACGGGAAGGCTGCTGTCGTCAAACTTTTTGAGCCAGCCGTCCACGCCCGTTCCGCACCAAGCGTTCATCATTATTTTGCTTTCGGTGACCGGTATGCTTTCCTTCGCTGTATAAACCTCCTTTCCGTCAACAAACCATACTATCTTGTCCTTATGCCATTCAAAGGCATAGGTATGAAAATCCTCCGAGGCGTCAAAGCCCAGATCGTAAAGGTACTCGTGATTTCCCTTGCCGTCGGTAAAATAGTTGAACTGAACCTTCGTGGTGTCCTTGCCGAGTATTTCTATATCTATCTCGTCCCAGGGATTACCGTCCGAGGGTCCCGTATAGGTAAAGAAGGAGGAAACCACGCCGTCGTTTTTTATCGCCTTCATGGATACCTCATATCTGCCGTAGCCGTAAAAATTCTTGGATCGGTATTCTGCGCCGGAATAAGGGATTTTTTGCGAGCCCTTAGGGTCTTTGTCGATTATAAGCTGCATTTTTCCGTCTTCAAAGGTGCAGTTGCTCTTTCTCCAGGTCACGTTGAACATATCGCCGTTTGACCAGCCGTCGGATATTTCAAAATATTCCGAGCTGCCGTTTTTAAAATCCAAATCAAGCTTGCCGACCTCTGCGGGATTTTGCAGAGTCCCCGCCGCCGTGCCCCCAACGCCCTCTTTATCTCCGGTGCTGCAGGAGCAAAGCAGGCATAAGCACATACCGACGGTAAGTGCGAATATAATGGGCTTCGTTTTTTTCATAATAACCTCCGCTTTTATTGGTGCTGCTGATAATTTCCCGGGATACTGGGGGCTATCTGAAAAGTCGCCATTGCACGAATTTCTACTAACTGTGGACGCTTTCTGCGTCAAAGAATGCAGGCAGTAATTCCCTAAAGGGGATTACTGCGGAATACTTTAGTATTCCTGCGCTTTTTTCCTTGAAATCGCCACACATTTAGCGAAATTGCACAAAATTGATTAGTTTTCAGATACGCCCTAACTTAATCCTTCTTTTGTTCCGAGCCTTTCAATGAGGGACGGCGTCCGAATTTATGAAAAATCCGAGAAACGTCTGATTGTGATACCAAACCGAACGGATTTTTTTCGAACGTTATTGATATTATGTGTTTATGTTTATTTTCTCTTCAGGTTTATTTTCTCTTTCTGTATATGATTTTATCACCGTGTATAAAATCACTGTATCAGAATTTTAAACTTTGTATCATAAATTTAATCAATATTCAAGATCTCGGCACAGAGAGGCAAGGGAGACGGCGAAATACCCTTAAGTTCCTCGAAAATATGCAAGCATGCGCAGGGCGAAGCTTGTAGGTGGCAGCTGTGCGGCACCGCTTTAAGTCTCCGCAAAACAAGCCGACGTATAAGGTCATATCCCGTCAAAGCAGGCAGGAAAGCGGCTATACCCGATATTCTTCCCGTAAATATGAATACTGATTTTATGTGCACATTCTCCAAAATCTACAAAATAATGCATAGGAATATAGATTTTAAATAAAAATTATTAAATTGTATGTGTTAAAATGATATGAA
>DNUB01000146.1:0-591 GCA_003508605.1 Oscillospiraceae bacterium
CTTTCAGTCAAGAATTAGTATAAGCAAACAAAAAGCTTTCGTCTTAATTAAATATAGACGAAGGCTTTTTATTTTACCGATTATGGAAGCTGTTCGCATCAAACCGTTATGCGGGTTTTTGAACATGAATCTGATATCTGCAAGTCAAAATTGACCTTAAATAAGAGTGCCCGGCTTTATGCGACCCGCTCCAATAAATTACTCTATCACCAACTCCCTCGGATGCACCTTTTTTACCTTGCTGCTGCATAAAAATGCAAAGCCCAAAAAGCAAAACAGCAAAATAATCACAGGTACAATTACCGAGGCAATGCCAAACTCCGACGGGATTTTGGATAATCCGATAAGCTTAAGACCAAGACCTACTACCTTTGATGATATCAGCATACTCAAAATGACGCCTAAGGCAATTCCAAGTGCTGCGGCGATCATAAATCTTATGCCAAAGCTGAGCCGCAGGTTTTTGGAGCTAAAGCCTATTGCCTTATATATTCCTATTTCCCTTTTCTCCTGAAGAAATGTTCTTGAGGTAACCATTCTTACTGCCACAAAGGCAAATACTGCCGAGAAAAAGTAGATTACAGCCTGTAT
>DNUB01000146.1:860-7628 GCA_003508605.1 Oscillospiraceae bacterium
ATCAACCGTGAATTTATATATGGAAACATTTTCATCACCCTCATATTTTTCACGCAAAGTATTCAGAACTTTTTCGGCGTCATCCGAGTTTTCAAGAGCAAAGCTGATATTGTTTATTTTTATTTTTTTACCGTCGTCTTCAATGATACTGTTTATTGCCGCTTCCGACATTGTTATGCACATACCGCTGTCAAAGGTGGTCTGGAATATCCCGGAAACTACATATTTCCCGTCATACTCTCCGTAAGCTACGGTAACCTCATCTCCCATGTCTATCTCAAGAGTGTCTCCCACCATTTCCGTTATCATTATTTCGTTATCGTATAAAGGTGCTCTGCCCTTAATTATTGAAGGAATGGCCTCGGGATCTTTTACAAAATGACCGTATACATTTTCACCGTTCACCGAAATATAGGCATTAAGCGAACGGTAAGTCCTCATTACCTTAGTAAGAGAATTAACCGTCTCCTCGGTCTGGGAAATATAACGGCTGATATTTTCGCTGCCTTTGCTCACATGAACCTCAATATCCGCAAACTCCGTACCCATAACGCTCAAAGCATTATTCGATCTGAGAAGAGTTATTATTAGATTTACTGTCAGCATAAAAAATACAAGTATCAGAGAAATAAAGACTATGCTTATATAACGTCTTTTGGCTGAGGTAAACTGTCTTAGGGCAAGACTTGCGGTCAAAAATCTCTTGCTTATCGGCAATTGCAGTCTGCTGTCAAAATAAATGTCCTCTTTCCCTCCCCCTATAGCCTTAACAGGTGAAATTTTGTTAAGCGGCAGTGTTTTGATAAATATAACCAGAGAGGTTGCCGCAATGATGATTGCAATCAAAAGAAATGACTTTAAAACCGAGATTCCCATAGCGGGCATAGTGCCTGTAATAAGCTTGCAGCCTGAAGAAAGAGTAAGCTCCAAGGGAACGCTGAGGGCAATACCTAAAATAACACCCAAAAGCTCCGCCAATAAATACTGTATAAAGAACATACCCGTAAGCTTAATGCGTGAAAAGCCCACCGATTTCAAAACCCCAAAGGTAACATATTCCGATCTTATTTCCGTGCTTATACTGTGACTTATCAATATAAGCACGATAACAAACAGAAAAATAACAAACACACTGAAAAGCTTTATGATCACCTCCGGCAGAAGAGTGCTGTAGCGCACGCTTTGCTCCCTTGACAAAGCTGAAATGGCTATATCCGTTATTTTTGTTTCGAGGTTAAGTCTGCGAAGGAATTTTGCCGACGTCGTTTTGCAATCATCTGACATATGGAGATCAATCAAGGTTATATCAACCTTACTGTCAGGTTTCATCTGCTCTATAGGTTTCCAAAGCTCATAAAACATATCAAAATCGTCATCGCTTATAAATATTTGTTTTATCCCAATAGTTTGTGCGCCGTAATCAGGCTCCTGCACAAAGCCCTTGACAGTAAAATCCCTGTCTCTGTCAACAGAGACAAGAGTTATTGTATCGCCCACATTACAGTTTATTTTGCCTTTAAGACCCAACGGCAGATATACCTCTCCTGTATGAAGAACCGGGATTTCCTTTTCAAATTTATTTAGATCTGAAGAATATAGCTTTATTCCCTCCCTAAGCTTTGCCGCTAAACTAAAATTTCTTGTGTTGTCCATATTACCGCAAATAATATCTCTTATTCCCAAGCAGGGATAATAATTGATCTGACCTGTAAGCGCACTTCCCTCAAGCTTTTCCTTAAGCTCCTCCGTCAGCAGCCGGGTCGATATCATCACAATTGCATCGCCGCTGCCCGTCGTCCTCACAGCATCCTTCATTCCGCTTTTATAATTATCCTCGATACTGATAATGGCAGTCATTACCGAGGTAACTATTAAAGTCAGCAGCGTCACGGAAATGAAAATGTTCTTTTGCTTTTTTATATTAGCCCTTAAAAGTGTAAAAATCTCACGCATCTTTTTCTCCTTTCCTGCCGCCGCTTACCATTCAAGAGAAGTCAGCCATGCGTTAACCTGTGTTTCCCTGCTTTTTTCATCTTCGCTTCGGTAGGCAGGCAAGGACAGCTCGCCGGTTATTTTTCCGTCCTCTAAGTACAAAAGCCTTGTAGCTCGGATAGCGGCCTTAATGTCATGAGTCACCATAAGTATGCTTTGTCCCTCCCCATTCAGCTCGTTAAGCAGATTTAACACCTCAAAGGTATTTTTTCGGTTCAGTGCGCCCGTGGGTTCGTCGGCGAAAAGGAGTTTGGGCTTGTTTATCACCGCTCTTGCTATTGCGCATCGCTGCTGTTCCCCTCCCGATACCTTGGAGGGAATATGATCTTTTACTTCGGATATCCCCATTCTGTCCATAAGCTCGTTTGCCCGTCTGCATGTTTCCGCCGCAGAACGGCTTTTGTCAAGATAACCGCAAACCAGAACATTTTCAAGAAGAGACAAATTTCCCACTAAATGTATCTGCTGAAAAATAAAGCCAAACTCGGTCTGACGCAAACGAGACAGCTCGTTTTCGCTTGCCGCAGCCAAATCCTTTTTACCGTAAAGCACCGTTCCCGATGTGGGGCGGTCCATTCCGCTCAACGCATACAGCAGCGTCGATTTTCCCGATCCGCTTGCGCCCATTACTACGGTAAAATCCTTTTCAAACAAATCAAGTTGGATATGCGAGAGAATATGAGACTGTCCTCCGTTATGAGCGAAGCTTTTGCATAAACCTTTTGCCGATAAAACAGTTTTTTTCATTTTCTTTTTCCTTTCTTTCCCGGTATCACCATTTTACCGCAAAAGATATTAAGAAATCCTTAAGACTTTGAAAGCTATATGGTAAAATTTTTAGAGCGTGTTCACATAAAATCAGTATGCAGATTTTATGTGAGCACGCTCTAATATTTTGTATTAGCCTTAAAGAATAAGCTTACCCAAATGCCTTTCCTTTCTCCATTCCACATATTCCTCATAAGTACCGACTTTATCAAGACAGCCTTCTTCGGTAATTTCAATAATCCTGTTGGCGACAGTCTGAACTATCTCATGGTCATGGGAGCAAAACAGCACATTGCCCTTAAACTCGGACAAGCCGTTATTAACTGCGGTTATGCTTTCCAAATCCAGATGGTTGGTAGGCTGATCCAGCATAAGCACGTTGGATTTAAACAGCATCATACGGCTGAACATACATCTTACCTTTTCACCTCCGGATAATACATTAACCGGCTTAAACACATCGTCGCCGCTGAACAGCATTCTTCCCAAAAAGCCTCTCAGATAGGTTTCGGTGGTGTCATCGCTGTACTGCCTTATCCAATCCAAAATAGTTAATTCACAACCGTTAAAGAAATGGTCCGAATCCACGGGAAAATAGCTTAATGAAGTAGTGCTGCCCCATTTAAATGTGCCCTCGTCGGGTTCAAGCTCGCCTGCAAGAATCTTAAACAGGGTGGTAACCGCAATTTCATTTTCTGCCAAAAAAGCAATTTTATCGGTTCTTCCCATAGTAAACGAAACATTATTAAGTACCTTAACGCCGTTAACGGTTTTTGAAAGACCGTCTGCCTGCAAAACGTCCTTGCCCACCTCTCGGTCAGGCTCAAAGCTTATAAAGGGGTAACGTCTGCTTGATGCGGGCATTTCCTCAACAGTCAGCTTGTCAAGCAGCTTTCTTCTTGATGTAGCCTGCTTGGACTTTGACTTATTGGCGGAGAAACGCTGAATAAAGCTTTGCAGCTCCTTTATTTTTTCCTCGGTTTTCTTGTTCTGCTGCTTTATCATTTTTTGAATCAGCTGGCTTGACTCATACCAAAATTCGTAGTTGCCCACATACATTTTAATTTTATTATAGTCGATATCCACAATATGAGTACATACATTATTTAAAAAATGACGGTCGTGAGATACAACAATAACCGTACCGAAATACTCCGCCAGAAAATCCTCAAGCCATGCCACTGCATCAATGTCAAGATGGTTGGTAGGCTCGTCCATAAGAATAATGTCGGGGCTGCCGAAAAGGCATTGCGCAAGCAGAATTTTGACCTTGTCGTTACCCGTAAGGCTGCTCATTTTACTTTTCATTATTTCCTCGGGAAGACCCAATCCCTGAACGAGCTTTGAGGCGTCGCTTTCAGCGTCCCAGCCGTTTAATTCCGCAAATTCGCCCTCCAAAACAGAGGCTCTTTCACCGTCCTCGTCGGAAAAATCCTCCTTTGCGTACAATGCGTCCTTTTCCCGCATAATATCGTACAGCTTTTTGTTGCCCATAATAACCGTATCCTGAACGGTATATTCGTCAAAAGCAAAGTGATCCTGTTTTAACACCGACATACGGAGATTTTTCGGTATCGCCACCTCTCCTGTGGTAGGCTCCAATTCCCCGTTAAGAATTTTTAAAAAAGTAGATTTTCCTGCGCCGTTAGCACCGATTACGCCATAGCAGTTTCCTGCCGTAAAAAGCAGATCAACATCCTTAAAAAGCGTGTCGCCGCCAAATTGCAGGCTGACATTTGAAACCGTTATCATATTTGTTCCTTCCTTGCTGCTCTCTCTGTTAAGAATATTCAAAAAAACCTAAAAACTATACCGTGTTATCATACCATATTATTGTTATTTAAGTCAACTAAAATATCCCTAACTGTTCAAATTCGGCAAAACTTTGTGGCAGTTGTATATAAAAGCTGTTTTTTTACTGAGTTTTTATGGATTTTTCAGATATGCGCCGAGTTTGTTTAAAACAAAATTTGATTTTCTCATACTTGAAAAAAAACATCGAATATGTTATAATAAAAAAAATTTTGTAACCGTTTTGTAATAATTTTAAGGATTTAATGCGATGAAGAATATAGAAAAAACCAAAACAAAAACCGGTGCGGGCAATATGATAATTACTGCCATCGCCCTTTTTGGCGGATATATAACCAATATTTTATACATTATCCTCCGCTTCATAGGCATAGGACTTGCATCTGTCGGAAAAACGCTGTGGAAAGCCACGGGAAAGTTCAGAAAGACAGTATGGCTGGGCATAAAAAAAGTACTTGCATTTGTTTTTCGTCCTTTGATTGAAACCGTAAGATACATAATCAGGGAAATTCGGAGGGTCAAAAAGGACGAAAAGAAAAAAGGCGGCAAAATCAGCCTTAAATCAAGGCTGACCCTGATAGGCAATATTCTTTTCGGAAAAAACGGAGCGGCAGTCCTTTTAGCAAGCTTTGCCATTCCCATTATCAGTGTTTTTTTCCTGTTAAGCATTATTACATATGCCTCCTCGATTAACTATGCCGTTAAGCTTACCGTAAACGGAAACTTTTTGGGCTACATAGACAGCGAGCAGGTTTTTCTTGACGCCAAAGAGGTTTTAAACAACAGAATAAGCGTTTTCGGCGGCGATATAGAAATTCCCGCCGAACCGTCCTACTCGGTTGAGCAGATAGGAAATATTGAAACCCTTACCAAATATCAAATTGCCGATCTGATATTGGGAAAATCCGGAGTTAATTTGGATTACGGCTACGGTTTTTACATAAACAACGTTTTTTACGGTGCTTTAATGGACTTTACAAACGTTAAAGCAACCTTGGACGATATGCTCAGCCGATACGAAACAGATAATGAGAGTGAGAAAATTAACTTTGTCGATACAATTAAATATGACGAGGCAGGTCTTTATCTGTCAGACAGCTTTATTGACGAAAAATGGCTGATTTCTCTTCTTATGGGTACAAAACAGCAATCATCCTACTACACCGTTGAATTAAACGACAGTCCTTTTCTTATTTCTCAAAAATTGGGAATAAAAACCGAGGATCTGGATAAGCTTAACCCCGGTTTTTCCGAAGCCGAACTTAATATCGGCGACAAAATAAAAATAAGCGAGGAAGTACCCTTCTTATCCATAAGCACTACCAGAACAGAGGTATATACTAAGGAGGACATTCCCTACGATACGGAAACTTATGATGACGATACAATTTATGAAGGTCAATCCAGAATTAAGCAGGTAGGCGAATACGGTATTAACGAGCTTACCGCAAATGTTACATATGTAAACGGTGTTGAAACGGGCAGAGATATAACAAAGGTGGTTTCACTTAAAAAACCTGTAACCGAAATTATTGCCTTAGGCTGCAAGAAAACTCCCGCAGGAACAATCAAGGACGCCCCCACCGCATACGGAAAGCTTGCATGGCCTTTAGACAACAATGTGGGCGAGATAAGTCAGTGGTCTTACTGGGAAGGCGGCTACTACGGACATAAAGGAATAGATCTTGCGGCTCCCTACGGCTCTTATGTTTACGCAGGCGCAGCGGGCGTTGTTACAAAGGTCGTATACTCTAATGTTGGATTGGGATATCATATATATATTTATCATGAGGATTTGGGTATTACATCCATTTACGGACATAACAGCAGTATGTTTGTAAAGGAAGGTCAGCGTGTGGCACAAGGCGAATGTATTGCAGCTGTAGGATCAACAGGCAATTCATCGGGTCCTCATGTTCATTTGGGCGTAATGATAAACGGCACATCAGTAAATCCGCATGCTTATTTGGACATTCCGCCTAACGTTCGTATTAACTTGGTTTAATTATTTAGAAATCCCTTGTTTTTGACAAGGGATTTCTGCTTGTCGAAAAACCCTGAAATCTGTTTGTTTTTCCACAAGCTGACGCCGATTTTCGGCAAAGCCGAAAATCAAAAATCGGGCTAAAGCCTCGATTTTAAGGCTATTATTGCAATTTAGGAAAAAACCCCGATGGTTTTTTCCTAAGACCTTTT
>DNUB01000089.1 GCA_003508605.1 Oscillospiraceae bacterium
AATATTTTGAAATTTCTGCAATGCCCCAAAAAATCTATTGCTAAAAATGACAAAATATTGTATAATAAAAAGAAATATGTTCAGCAAGCGTTGAATCAAATCCACACAAAGCAGTATTTTCGAAATACCTGTTTTGTGAAAATGTAAGGTTCTATGGAAGGAGTTTTTATGGAACTTTGTCTTACAAACGGACACGTGGTTGACAGTAAAAACGGAATCGACGAAGCTCTTGATATCAGGGTAAAGGACGGGGTAATTGCCGAGATCGGCAAGAATCTTCCTCTGCACGATGGCGAAAGGGAAATTGATTGTACAGGATTTACGGTTATTCCCGGTATTTGTGATATGCACATTCATATGCGCGATCCCGGTCAGCCCGAAAAAGAGGATATTATTACCGCAGGTGAAGCGGCAGCGGCAGGCGGTGTTACGGCAGTGGCCTGTATGCCTAATACAATCCCCGCCGTCGACTGCCCCGAAAATGTACGGTATATTATTGAAAAAGCACGGCAGGCAAAAACAAAGGTCTATCCTATAGGCTCTATCACAAAAGGATTAAAGGGTGAGGAGTTTTCGGATTTTGACAGCTTGAAGGAAGCGGGCTGTGTGGCGGTAAGCGACGACGGAAGACCTGTTAAAAGTGCTGCTATGATGAAGCAGGCAATAAAGAAAGCTGCCTTATCCCATTTGATGATAATAAGCCATTGTGAGGATTTGGAAATAATTAACGGCGGAATAATGAACGACGGCGCAGTCAGCAATATTATCGGAGTTAAGGGAATGCCTCGCTCCAGTGAAAACTATATCACCGCAAGAGAGATTCTTTTGGCGCAGGAGCAGGGGCTTCCCGTTCATATCGCCCATGTTTCTACCAAAGAGTCCGTGGATATTATAAGACTTGCAAAACAAAAGGGCGTTAAGGTGACCTGCGAAACCGCTCCGCATTACTTTACACTTACCGACGACAAGCTGTTTATGCGTGATGCCGATTACAGAATGAACCCGCCCTTAAGAGAACAGGCGGACGTGGACGCAATAACCGAAGCGGTTTGCGACGGCACAATCGACTGTATTGTGACCGACCATGCCCCCCATACGGCGAAAGAGAAGGCGGAGTTTGCTAAGGCTCTTAACGGTGTTGTAGGATTGGAAACCTCCTTGGCGGCAACGGTAACAATGCTTTTGAACACAGGGAAAATTACAAGAGTTCAGCTTGTAGAGCTTATGTGCGTTAATCCTCGAAAAATTCTCGGAATAAACGGCGGAAGTCTTTCCGTCGGAAGTTTGGCGGATATCACGGTATTCAGTGAAACGGAAAAGTGGACGGTTGAACCCGAAAAGCTGCATTCAAAGTCAAAAAATACCTGTTTTAAGGGAATGACCTTATCGGGTAAAGTAAAATATACACTTCTTAACGGAAATATAGTGTATGAGGATAAAAAAGGAGAATAAATATGTCATTTGACCGACTGATCGAAAAAATTGCCGAAAAGCAAAATCCTACTGTGGCGGGACTTGATCCAAAGCTCGATTATGTACCTGAGTACATTAAGAAAAAAGCCTTTGAAAAATACGGTGAAACCTTAAAGGGTGCGGCAAAGGCTTTATGGAAGTTCAATAAGGGGCTTATTGACGGGCTGTGCGATATTGTTCCTGCTGTAAAGCCACAGGCTGCATATTATGAAATGTACGGCTATGAGGGAATGAAAACCTTGTACAAAACCCAGGAATATGCAAGAAGCAAGGGGCTTTTTGTTATAACGGACGGTAAAAGAAACGATATAGGAAGCACAATGGAAGCTTATGCTGCCGCCCATCTTGGAAAGGTGCAGGTAGGCGGCGAGATGTGCGAGCCGTTTATAGGCGACGCGCTGACTGTAAACGGATATTTGGGCAGTGACTGCATAAAGCCCGTTATAAAGGTTTGCAATCAGTATGATAAGGGATTGTTCGTGCTTGCCAAAACCTCTAACCCTTCCTCGGGAGAATTGCAGGATCAAAAAATCGGCGATACTCCCGTTTATGAGATCATGGGCGATATGTGTGAGGAATGGGGAAAGGAAATCGAAGGAAAATACGGCTACAGCGGCGTGGGAATAGTGGCGGGCGCAACTTATCCCGAACAGATAGCCGTTTTAAGAAACAGACTTCCCCACACCTTTTTCTTAATTCCGGGCTACGGTGCACAGGGAGCAAGCGCAAAGGATATTTCTGCCGCTTTTGACCGGCATGGCTTAGGCGGGATCGTCAACAGCTCAAGAGGAATAATGTGTGCATATAAAAAGGAAGGCTGCAATGAAAAAGATTATGTGGAGGCGGCAAGACGGGAAGCAATCCGTATGCGTGAGGAGATTATGAGCTATGTACATAAAATAGAGCTATAAAAGTAAGCTATAAAAAGTTTTGACTATATATTAGGCTTCGGAGGATAATAAATGGATTTTGGAAAAGATAAAACAGCATATTTGATATTATCGGACGGTACTGTGTTTAAAGGAAAAAGCTTTGGCAAGGAAGGAACCGTTATAGGTGAAACGGTTTTTACCACAGCTATGACCGGTTATCAGGAAACCCTGACGGATCCAAGCTACTGCGGTCAGATAGTAACTCAGACCTTCCCTTTAATTGGAAATTATGGGGTAAACAGTATAGATTATGAATCTAACGGCAGCGTTGTAAGCGGATATGTGGTAAGAGAAAAATGCGATGTGCCTTCAAATTTCAGAAGTGAGGATACTATTGACATTTTTCTTAAAAAATACGGAATAATCGGTATTTATGATATTGATACAAGAAAGCTTACACGTATTATACGTGAAACGGGTGTAATGAACGGTATGATCACCACAGAGGAATATCAGCCTGAAAAAGCTTTGGAGAAAATCAGAAGTCATAAGGCTGAAAGGGCTGTACCAAAGGTGAGCACGGACAAGTCGGAAAAATTTCAGGCTGAAAGCCCAAAATATAATGTTGTGATGATGAATTACGGATATAAGTATAATATCAGAAGAGAGCTTGTAAATAGAGGCTGCAACGTTACCGTTATGCCGTGGAACAGCTCGGCGGAGGAGATATGCGCCTTGAATCCCGACGGAATTATGCTGTCCAACGGTCCGGGAGATCCTACTGATAATCCCGAAGCCGTAGAGACTCTTAAAAAGCTAATTGAAAAGCAGATCCCCACCTTTGGAATTTGTCTCGGTCATCAGCTTTTGGCACTTGCCAACGGAGGCAAGACGGTAAAGCTTAAATACGGCCACAGAGGCGAGAATCAGCCCGTTACTGATTTGGAGCTTGACAGAACCTTTGTTACAAGCCAAAATCACGGTTATGCGGTTGTAAACGAAAGTATTTCCGAAAATGTGGGCAAGGTCAGCCACATTAACGCCAACGACGGAACCTGCGAGGGAGTAAAATACAGCAACGCTCCCGCCTTTACCGTACAGTTTCACCCCGAAGCCTGCGGAGGTCCTCACGATACCGCATATTTATTTGACGAATTTATCAAGTTAATGGAGGAACATAAGTAATGCCACTGAGAAGCGATATAAAGAAAGTTCTTATGATAGGCTCAGGTCCTATTGTAATCGGACAGGCTGCGGAATTTGACTATGCCGGCTCACAGGCTTGCCGTGTTCTGAAGCAGGAGGGCTTGGAGGTGGTATTGGTTAACTCCAACCCCGCAACCATAATGACAGATAAGCATATGGCAGACAAAATCTATATTGAGCCGCTTACCTTGGATTGTCTTAAAAGAATTATTGAAATAGAAAAGCCCGACAGTATTTTGTCTACTTTAGGAGGACAAACAGGCCTGACTCTTTCCATGCAGCTTGCCGAGGAGGGCTTTTTGGAGAGTCATAATGTTAAGCTTTTAGGCGCAAATCCGCTCACCATTCACAAGGCGGAGGACAGACAAGCCTTTAAGGACACTATGGAGGAAATCGGCGAACCTTGTATTCCCTCAAAGGTTGTTGAAACACTTGAGGACGCCATGGACTTTGCCAACAATGAGATAGGCTATCCCGTTATAGTTCGTCCCGCTTTTACTTTGGGCGGCACAGGCGGCGGTATAGCAAATAATGCGGATGAGCTGCACGAAATCGCCATAAATGGCTTAAGAATGTCCCCCATACATCAGATTTTGGTTGAACGGTGTATAAGCGGCTGGAAGGAAATCGAATTTGAGGTAATACGTGACGCAAAGGGAAATGTTATAACCGTTTGCTCTATGGAAAACTTTGACCCGGTGGGCGTTCACACAGGCGACAGTATAGTTGTCGCTCCTGCGGTCACTTTGGCGGATAGGGAGTATCAGATGCTCCGTACTGCCGCATTGAATATTATTCAGGCGTTAAAGGTAGAGGGCGGCTGTAACTGTCAATTTGCCTTAAAGCCGGACAGCTTTGAATATGCCGTAATAGAGGTCAATCCTCGTGTAAGCCGTTCCTCCGCCTTAGCTTCTAAGGCAACAGGCTACCCTATCGCAAAGGTAGCAACCCGTATCGCTATCGGGTATTCGCTTGACGAGATACTTAATCAGGTTACCGGAAAGACCTATGCCTGCTTTGAACCTGCTATAGACTATATTGTTGTAAAATTCCCCAAATGGCCTTTCGATAAATTTGTGTACGCCAAGAAAACTCTCGGTACACAGATGAAGGCAACAGGCGAGATTATGGCGATAGGCACAAGCTTTGAAGCGGCTATGATGAAGGCTGTTCGTTCTATTGAGCTTGGAATGGACACCATGCGCAAGAAGGAACTTATTTCCTTATCCGACGACGAAGTGCTGAACAAGCTTTATGATGTTGATGTAGACCGTTCCTTCTGCATATTTGAAGCGTTAAAAAGAGGAATTTCCGTTGACGATATCTGCAATATTACCAAAATTGACAAATGGTTTATAAGCAAGCTGAAAAATCTTAAGGAATTGGAGGATTGGATTTCCGAGGGAGATTTGACTCAGGAAAAATATGATACTGCAAAAAAGTATTGCTATCTTGATAAATCTATTGAGGAGATTTCGGGAAAAAGCCTGAAGGAATGGGGAATTGAAAAACGCCATGCCGTATATAAAATGGTCGATACCTGCGCCGCAGAGTTTTCCGCCGATACACCCTATTTTTACAGCACCTATGACGAGGAAAACGAGGCTGAGGAGTTTTTGAAGCAGCACCCCACCGATAAGAAAAAGGTGCTTGTATTCGGTTCGGGTCCTATCAGAATAGGACAGGGAATTGAGTTCGACTACTGTTCGGTGCACTGCGTTTGGGCTTTAAAGGAAATGGGCTGTGAAGCAATTCTTTGCAATAACAATCCGGAAACTGTTTCCACCGACTTTGACACAGGGGACAGACTTTATTTTGATCCACTTACCTTTGAAGATGTTGACAGTCTTATTGCAACGGAAAAGCCTGACGGAGTTGTGGTACAGTTCGGCGGACAGACAGCAATTAAGCTGACCAAGCATTTGCAGGAAATAGGTGCAAATATAATGGGTACCTGTGCGGAAAGTATTGATGCGGCAGAGGACAGAGAACTGTTTGACGAGCTTTTGGAAAAATGTGATATACCAAGACCGGCGGGCGAAACCGTATTTACAACAGAGGAAGCTTTACAGGCGGCTAACAGATTGGGGTATCCTGTTTTGCTCCGTCCTTCATATGTGCTTGGCGGTCAGAATATGATAATTGCTCACGCCGACAGCGATGTTGAAGAATATATGAAGATTATTACCTCCCACAAGCTGGAAAACCCCGTACTTATTGACAAGTATATGATGGGTACAGAGGTTGAGGTTGACGCTATATGCGACGGTACGGATTTCCTTATCCCCGGAATTATGGAGCATATCGAGCGTGCAGGTATTCACAGCGGCGACAGCATTTCCGTTTATCCTGCCCAAACCCTTAACGATAGAGTTAAAAAGGTTATTATCACCTATACCGAAAGGCTTGCCAAGGCTCTTAATGTAATAGGCTTGGTAAATATTCAGTATGTGGTTTATAATCATCAGGTTTATGTTATTGAGGTAAATCCCCGTTCTTCAAGAACAGTACCCTATATAAGCAAGGTAACGGGTGTTCCCATGGTGGATATTGCCACTAAAATTATGCTCGGTCATTCATTAAAGGAACAGGGCTACACAAGCGGACTTTACCCCGAGGGTGAATATATTGCCGTTAAAGTGCCTGTATTCAGCTTTGAGAAGCTTCACGATGTTGACACGCAGTTAGGACCCGAAATGAAGTCCACAGGGGAATGTCTCGGTATAGCTAAAACATTCTCGGAAGCTCTTTATAAGGGACTTATTGCGGCAGGCTTTAAGATGCAGTACAACGGCGGCGTTCTCTTTACCGTAAGAAATCAGGACAAGCCCGAAATAATCGATCTTGCAAGCCGTTTTGAAGCCTTGGGCTTTGAAATTTACGCTACCGGCGGCACTGCTTCTACTCTTAATCGAAATATGATAGCTACTAATTTCACATACCGCATAAAGGAAGGCAAAGAGCCTAACGTTATTACTCTTCTTGAAAGCGGCAAAATCAACTATGTAATTTCTACCTCTGAAACAGGACGGGATCCTGCACGTGACAGCGTTAAGATGAGAAGAAAGGCGTCGGAGCGTTCCATTGCATGCCTTACCTCTGTTGATACGGCAAACGCTTTGGTTTCCTGTCTTGAAATGCACAAATCCATTGATGATGTGGAAATGGTGGATATTACAAAAATCTGATTATTAGCAGTGTTTTATTAAAATTATTATATTAAGGAAAACGTGATGAAAGTTGGAGAATATAAAGTAAAAAGGAACTATTTAATTGCACAAATGGTTTTAGACGCTGTGGCAGTTATTATTATAATTGTTATATGTAAATGCGTTATTTCCTTTGGCGGCTTTATAGAATCGCAAAATAAGCTTATTCATAATTCTAACAATGAAGTTACCGGTCTTGTTGTGTGGCAGTGGAACATTATTTGGATCGTCATTGCCGCCCTTGTAGTATTAGTTTCTCTCTTGATGATTTATCTGCCGAGAAAGCAGCCGAAAAAGTATATTGTTAACAAAACAAATGTACAAAAGTACAGCGATATTGTAATTACTGCCGTTACCTGTGTGCGTATTCCTGTCTTATTGGCGGTTTTTGAGGGTATGTGCATTCACCAGTCGGTTATGGTCAGAAATTATGATGGGATTATTTCCTTGCAAATCCCTTTGGATATTCTTCTCGCCGTGATAATTATTCGGTTTTCAATTCACAGAGTCAGAATTATTCAGCCTGAGAAAGAGGAAAAGAAAATTACACTTAAGGAGAACTGATTGTGGACGATTTTGGTATAAACGAAATGATAGAAATGCAGAAAAGTCTTCAGGACAAATATCGGAAAAAGCTAAATTGGGAAGCACTTTCTCCCGAAGCGGGAAAAAATAAGCTGCTGTGGATGATAGGCGAAATCGGTGAAGTTATTGATATTATTAAGAAAAACGGTTGTAACAGAGCTTGTGAAAATACTGAACTGAGGAAAGATTTAGTGGAGGAGCTGGCGGATGTACTTATGTATTACAGCGATGTTCTGCTTTGTTACGGAATAACGGCGGAGGAATTAAAGGAGAGCTATACGCAGAAGTATAAAAGGAATATGGAGCGGTGGTAAATTTGCTTTGCGGAATTTTTTAGAGGAAAGGAAAAAAGTAATGCCTTATTTTTGCAATAAATATATGATTTTGGAAAGGGAAGAGATTGCAAGGGATATTTATTCCTACGTTATAAGCTGTCCCGAAGCTGCCGCCGTGGCAAGGGCGGGGCAGTTTGCACATATCAGGGCGGAGGGCTATACCCTGCGCAGACCCATTTCCATTTGTGAGATCGATAAGGAAAAGGGAACGGTTCGCATTGTTTTTGAAATCAGGGGCGGCGGTACGGATAAAATTTCTCAGCTTACCGTTGACGATTATATGGACATTATTCTTCCCCTTGGAAACGGTTTTTCCGTTAAAGAAATTCCCGATGAAAAAAATACCGTAATTGTCGGCGGAGGTATAGGCGTTCCGCCTATGTGCGGTCTTGCTGCCTGCTATAGTAACGTTAAGGCAATTATCGGTTTTCGCAGTAAGGACAAGGTAATTCTTGAAAAAGATTTGAAAAGAATCGGAGCAGATGTAACGGTATGCACCGACGACGGCAGCTACGGATATAACGGAGTGGTTACGCAGCCTCTTGAAGAGGAGCTTAAAAAAGGAAAAACAGCTATGGTTTATGCCTGCGGACCTATTCCAATGCTTAAGGCTGTGGTTAATACCGCAAATAAATATAATGTATCCTGCGAGGTTTCCCTTGAAGAAAGAATGGCTTGTGGCGTGGGTGCTTGTGTTGGCTGTGCCTGCAGGATAAACAGAAACGGAGAAAATTTGGTTCTGCGTGTGTGTAAAGACGGTCCGGTGTTTAAGGGCGAGGAGGTAGTATTTTGAATATAGAGAAGGATTTATCGGTAACTGTGGCAGGTGTGCGCTTTCCTAATCCAGTAATCGCCGCTTCGGGAACCTACGGCTTCGGTCAGGATTATACGGATCTATATCCGTTAAATAAGTTAGGCGGAATTTCCTGCAAGGGAACTACCCTTTTGCCCAAGGACGGAAATCCCGCTCCTCGTATTGCGGAAACTCCTGCGGGAATGTTAAACTCGGTGGGACTTCAAAATCCCGGAATTGATGCGTTTATTTCAAAATATCTTCCCATAGCAAAAAAAGAGGGGAACGTAGTTATCGCAAATGTGGCGGGAGCGACCCTTGAGGATTATAAGCAGGCGGTTCAAAGACTTGACGGCACTGATGTGGATATGATAGAGGTAAATATATCCTGTCCCAATGTAAAACAGGGCGGTGCGAGCTGGGGTATTTCCTGCGACGGTGCGGCGGCTGTTACCAAAACGGTAAGAGCCGTTACAAAAAAGCCTTTAATGATAAAGCTTACCCCAAATGTCACCAATATTGTCGATATTGCTAAAGCGGCGGAGGCAGAGGGAGCGGATTGTGTTTCCCTAATAAATACTCTTTTGGGCATGAGAATTGATATTAAAACACGCAGACCGATTTTAAAAAATAATGTAGGCGGTTTTTCCGGTCCTGCCGTATTTCCGGTTGCTGTCAGAATGGTGTGGCAGGTGGCTAATGCCGTAAATATTGACGTTGTGGGAATGGGAGGAATAACTACCTCGGACGATGCCGTTGAAATGATGATGGCAGGAGCAAAGGCCGTTCAGATGGGAACGTCTATATTTACCGACCCCTATTCGCCTTTAAAGGTAATAGAGGGGTTAAAGCAATATATGATCGACAATAAACTTAATTCCCTGGAAGAAATAACAGGTACGGTGCAGCCATGGTGACAACATTATATCTTATTCGCCACTGCGAAGCTTTGGGTAATATTAACGATACCTTTCAGGGCAGTATTGACGAGGATATTACCGAAAAAGGCGCAAAGCAGCTTGAAAAGCTTGCGGAAAGATGCAGAGAGCTTGCCTTTGACGTTATATACTCATCGCCGCTAATAAGAGCCTACAAAACCGCACAAGCCGCAAATAAATATCACTGCCTGCCCATAATTACCGACAAGTCCTTTGAGGAAATCGACGGGGGGGAATTTGAAGGCTGCAAGTGGGATATGCTGCCCGTGCTTTTTCCGGATACATACGGACATTGGAAAAATGATTTTGCCCACTTCAAAACCAAGGAAGGCGAATCTATGGCGGAAGTATATAAGCGGGTCAGTGAAGGCACAATGCGGGTCGTAAATGAAAACAAGGGCAAAAGCATACTTATTGTATCTCACGGCTGCGCTATCAGAAATATTTGCTGCTTTTTATTGGGTCGACAATTGGAGGAAATAGGGGATTGTGAGTGGGTTGATAATACGGGAATAACCTGTTTTAGCTTTGATAATGAATTAAAGCCTTCTTTGGTGTTTATGAACGATTGCGATCATTTAAAAGGAGATCCTGATTTAGCTCCTCATCAAATGTTTTGGAGAAATAAAAATTCGGAAAAATGATGCTTTGAAGGTAATTTGTTATTTTGTCAAAAGAAATGCCAATGGTTTTTTTGTGATAATGTATAGATCAGTCGCATGGAGTATGAATCGCCTGAAAAAATATAAGGAGATAAGATTATGGCGAGAATTGTAAAAAACAAAAATTTAGTAAATACAAGATTGGCAACGAATTACGGTGGATGGATGTATTGTGATAAATGCAATGAAAATATAGGATATTTATGTTATTCCACTTACGATAGGTTAGAACTAAGCTATAAATGCAATTGCGGAAGTCAGGGAAGTGTATTATTGGATTTTGAAGACAGTAAGACAGGTCGAAGCTGCGATGAAGATTTAGTTGTTATAAAAAACAGATTTTGCTGCTCAGAGGATAATGAACCTTTAATTACAATATTAGACAAAAAAATTCTTAGATATGAAATGAAAATTACTTGTAAATCCTGTGGGAGAATATATGAAAAACAGAAAAAGGAGCTTTAATTTTTTTAGTTCAAATTAAAAAATGTT
>DNUB01000116.1:0-5046 GCA_003508605.1 Oscillospiraceae bacterium
CTTATTCTTGCCCGTATTGCGCTCTTTTCTCAAAACAGGCTTTTTGACCGAGCTTTCCAGGGTTTCATACACCTTAGCGGATACGTTGTCCTTTACAAGAGCGTTGTCTAACACCGTTTCAATGCTCTTTGCGGGAATAAAGCGCACATTTTCCTTTACCACCTCGTCTACGTCCTCTAAATCGGGCTTGTTTTCATAGGGCATTATTACGGTTTTTACTCCCGCCTTGTAGGCGGCCATTGACTTTTCTCTCAGTCCTCCGATAGGCAGCACCTTTCCGTGAAGAGTGATTTCCCCCGTCATTGCCACCTCTCGTTTTACGGGGATACCCGACAATGCGGAAATAAGGGCGGTGGTCATGGTAACTCCCGCCGAAGGTCCGTCCTTAGGAACAGCCCCCTCGGGAGCGTGAATGTGCAGATCCTTGTTCTTGTAAAATTCGGGATCGATATTGTATTTGTCCGCAAGGCTTCTTGCAAGGCTGACCGCAATTTTGCCCGATTCCGTCATTACTTCTCCCAACGAGCCGGTAAGCTCCAGCTTTCCCGTACCGTTCATCACCAGAACCTCAAGAGGCATGGTAACTCCCCCTGCCGAAGTCCAAGCCAAGCCCGTTACCGCACCGATTTCGTCCTGTTCGGGTAGGTTTTCGGGAAGATACTTTTTAACGCCTAAGAAGTCCTTGAGATTATTTTCCGTTACGGTTACCCTTGCTTCGCCTTCAACAAGCTTTTTTGCGGCTTTTCTGCAAAGGGCGGCAATGCGCTGTTCAAGCTTGCGCACTCCTGCTTCTTTGGTGTAAAAGTCTATTACGGAATAAACGGCGCTGTCGGCGATTTTTACCTGCGAAGCCTTTTCGCCGTGCTTTTTAAGCTGCTTTGGTATCAGGTGCTTTTTGGCGATATTGAACTTTTCCTCTCTTGTGTAGCTGGGCAGCTCAATGATCTCCATACGGTCGAGAAGGGGAGCGGGGATAGTGTCTAAGGAATTTGCGGTGGTAATAAACATTACGTCGCTTAAATCAAGGGGAATTTCCAGAAAATGATCCGCAAAGGAAACGTTTTGTTCGGGGTCAAGCACTTCAAGCAGTGCGGAGGCAGGGTCGCCCTTATAATCCGAGCGCAGCTTGTCGATTTCGTCAAGCACTATAACGGGATTCATTGATTTTGCCTGTGAAATCGCTTTGATTATTCTTCCGGGCATTGCGCCTATGTAGGTCTTTCTGTGGCCTCTTATTTCCGCCTCGTCGCCGACGCCGCCCAATGAAATTCTTGCATAGGAGCGGTCGATCGCCTTTGCTATGGATCTTCCCACCGAGGTTTTGCCCACTCCGGGAGGTCCTACCAGGCATAAAATCTGTCCCTTTACATCGGGATTTAAGGCGCGCACCGCAATGGTCTCAAGAATCCTGTCCTTGACCTTTTTAAGACCGTAATGATCCTTGTCAAGCTGCTTTTGCGCCTTTTCCATATTAACCCTTTTCGTGCTTTTAACATTCCAGGGCAGCTCCAGCACGGTATCAAGATAATTCCTGATAAGACCGTAATCCTGTGAGCCGGGCGACAGCTTCAACAGCTTTTCGGCGTCCTTTATCAGCTTTTCCTCGGTGTCGGCGTCGAACCCCGTCGCTCTTATTTTGTCCTGATATGCGTATGCCTCGTCAAGGGGATCTTCGTCGCCCAATTGCCTTGAGATAGCCCGGAGCTGCTCCCTCAGGTAATAGTCCCGCTGATTTTTGTCAAGGCTTTCGGTGACCTCCTCCGCTATCTCGTTTTCCAGCATTAAAATGTCGATTTCCTTTTCAAGAAGCTTCAAAAGCATATCCGCACGTTTTTTCTCCGAGGCGGTTTCCAGCAACGCCTGTTTATCCTCCACAGGCAGATATGTGTTAAAGACAATGAAATCCATAAGCGCATTTATGTTCTGCTCTGTCATTGCCGTCTGCTGCATCTCCTTGGGCATTCTGGGAGAATAGCTGCTGTAAATGGAAAAGCTGTCCTTTAAAGCTCTGAGGTAAGCCGCCGATTCGTCGGGGGATAAAAATGTATTTTTTCTGTCGTTAAAGGCTGTGGGAGAAGCCGCATAGTAGCTTTCCTCCCTGTGAAAGTCCTCTGCCTTTGCACGGTAAAGTCCCTCTACCAGCACCCGTGTATTTCCGTCGGGAGTTTTAAGGGTCTGTCTTATTTCGGCAACCACGCCGATCTTATATACGTCCGAATTAACGGGATTATTTACCGAGGCGTCCTTCTGAGCCGTCAGAAATATCCTTCTGTCATTGTCCGAAGCCGCCTTCAGCGCATTTACGGAATAATCTCTTGCCACGTCGAAGTGGAGTATCATCCGAGGGAAGATAACAAGTCCTCTCATAGGAATGGCGGGCATAAGAGCCGTTTTCTTTTTCATATATTTTTCTCCTTTCCAAAAAGGGGCGAAGGGCGTTCAGCCCAAATATCCATGTCCGAAACAAAAAATTTTTGTAATAATTTCTTTATGCCGTTGTATTATTATACTCCATAGTTGTGATAAATGCAAGTAATTTTGTAAAGTAAATTGTGGAAACGCCCGGAGCTCGCTTAAGCCGTATCCGAAAATTAACAGGTTCTCATAATTAAGCAGGCTCAGGCGGCAAAATCATAATTTCACAATTCGGTTACAATTCGTTTACAATTCCTTTTAATCGGTTGCTTTTATAATAATTTTATGTTATACTTTGAAAGTAATTGCACGAAAACAAATTTCCGACCGCAATATGGGTTTTCGTAAAATTTAAACGAGCAAAGCATAATAAATTCTACATAAACAACAAAAGGACGGAGAGCGCAAATGGAAATCAGCAGCGGACAGGTATACAGAAAGCTTGATGCGACTATCAGTGAAATAGAGAAGGCGATTGTGGGCAAGCGGGACATTATCACCGTTATTATGGTGTCATTGCTGGCGGGAGGTCATGTGCTTGTGGAGGACGTGCCGGGAACGGGCAAAACCACTCTTGCCTCCGCCTTGGGAAGGGCGACGGGCTTGGATTTTAAAAGGGCGCAGTTCACCCCCGACGTTACCGCCTCGGACATAACGGGCTTTAACCTTTTCAATAAAGAAACCAACCGTTTTGAATTTCGCAGCGGAATTGCCATGACAAATATCCTTCTGGCGGACGAAATCAACAGAACCTCCCCTAAAACCCAATCCGCACTGCTTGAAGCGATGCAGGAAAGAAACGTTACCGTCGACGGAACGACCTATCGGCTGCCCCGTCCCTTTATGGTAATCGCCACACAGAACGAGCTGGGCTTTGTGGGCACCTTCCCGCTGCCCGAGGCGCAGCTGGATCGTTTTACCGTAAAGGTAAAGATGGGATATCCCACCGCAGAGCAGGAAATGAAGATACTTACCGACAGAAGCGGCAAGGATCCTCTTGACGATGTAACTGCAGTTTGCAGCGCAGAGGAATTGGAGCAGTATTTGGAGCTGACGGGACAGGTTCACGTAGACGATAAAATAGGGCAGTACATAGTAAGCTTTGTGTCCGCCACAAGAAAGCACCCCGCCGTTTTATTGGGCGCAAGCCCCAGAGCCTCTCTCGCCCTGATGAGATGCGCACAGGCTTTGGCTCTTATTTCGGGAAGAACCTATGTTATCCCCGAAGACGTATCCGTTATGATACCCTTTGTATTAAGCCACAGGATACATATAAAGCAGGAGGAAAAGATCAAGGGAGTTACCCCGGAGCATGTACTCGGCGATGTAAAGGCAAGCATAATGTATCCCTTTGGAAAGGAAAATGCTTAAAATGGCCGCCTACCGTATAGCTTATGCCGCTTTGCTGGCGGCTGCGCTTGCCTTTTCACAGATATATGCGGGGCATTTGTCCTCGGTGGTTCTGATAACCGTTCTGATTCTTCCCCTTGTTTCGCTGATTATGGCGGTAATAGTGCGGTTTTCGCTTAAGCTTGCCTTTGACTGCACTCCCGTCACGGTTGAAAGGGGAACGGAGGTTAAGGCTCGGCTTACCGTGAAAAACAGATCTCCTTTCCCTTGTTCGTCGCTTTTTATCACCGCTTCATTGTCCGACCCCGAGGATCAGAGAGGCTCCAAGCTGATTTTTTCATTGGGTATGCTTCAGACAAAGCAGCTTAATTTTATTTATCCCTCGAATTTCAGAGGCGAGTTTGAAATCACCGTCAGCAAAGTCTGTATTTATGACATTTTGAAGCTTTTTAAGCTTAAAAAAGACGTTGACTTTAAAAAGAGCGTTTTGGTTGTGCCGAAAATTTACAATCCTATGGGATTCGGCGGCAGCGATCTTGTCACCGAAGAGGAGGCTGCCGCTCAGACCTCGGATTATTCAGGCGGAGAACGCAGCTTTGTGAGAAAATACAATAACGGCGACGATATAAGAAAGATCCACTGGAAGCTTTCCTCAAAGCAGGAGGATTATATGGTATGGACGGAAATAAAAAACCGTTTTCAGAGTGCGGTGGTCTTTTGCGACTTGTCCCGATATTCCGACGATAAGGTGAGAAATGCCAAAAACGCCGACGCCGTAATCGAAATAGGCCTTGCGGCCTGCTTTTATAATATAAGGCAGGGAAGGGAATGCGTTCTTGCTTATTACAGCGAGGAATACGGGAAAACCTGCTTTATGCCCGTTTCTTCAATAAAGGAGCTTTACGATACCGCCATATTGACCGCCTCAATACAGGGCTATAAGGGCGAACCCTCCTTAGAGTCGGAGTCCGAAAAGCTTTTCAGTCAAAATGAAAATCCTCCTGCCACTCTTCTGATAACCTGTGACGGTTCGGAAAGCTTAGTTCGCACGGCAAAAAAAATTACCGCATATTCGGAGGTCTCGGTTATTCTTGTGGGAAATCCCCGGGGAACGGTGGAGAACAGCCTTAATTCGCTTAAAAAGGTGCGTTTTTCATCAATAGATCTCAATATCGACAGCGAAAAAATTTCAAAAGCATTGTCGCATATCTATCAATAATCAAAATTCGGATGTCCTCCGCCCTTTGCGGCGAGCAAAAGGCATAGCCTCATTAGGCGGCG
>DNUB01000116.1:5353-16065 GCA_003508605.1 Oscillospiraceae bacterium
GCGGGTTCCGTTCAGTCTTTCGGTAGGGAACCGGTCCCCCGCTGGAAGACCGAGGGGATTACGCCCCGGATTTTTCATAAATTCGGGGTGCTGCCCCTCATTGAACCCATTATTATGGAGTATTTAATTAAATGAAGGAAAAAAAGATAAAGCAGGAAAAAAACGGGGACAAGCTTAATAAGAAAAAATCGGACGCTTTTGCCCTGTATAATTTTCCGTACTATAACGACAGCCGCAAATATTCATGGCTGTATCCCGTAAAGGCCTTGCTGGCGTGTCTTTCAGCCGCATTCGGCATAGAATACATCGCCCGACTTCTGCGTTTTGAGCAGGGCTTGTTTTCTTTTGCCGCCGCCGCATTTATCGCCTGCGGGATTTATTACGCTTTGCTTGGGTTGTTCAAGACTCTTCCGGTGACCGTATTTACCGTATGCGGACTTGCGCTGCTTTGTTTTGAGGAGATAAAGCGTTCCGGCTTGGCTGCCAACGCTCAGAGCTTTATACGGCAATATACGGTGGTGGCAAACCGAGACCTTGTATTCACAAGCAATTTTTTCGATTCGGGGCTGAGCGATGGCTCTGTCAGCTTTATGATCTTAATAAGCTTTGTTTTCGGAATTATTTTTGCCTTTTGCACGGCTAAAAGATTTCACCCCGATATAATATTTATTATTTCCGCCGCTCTTGCCGTACCCTCCTTTGTTTCTCTGACGGCAAGCTTTTATCCTTCCCTTGCCATATTCACGGCGGGGCTTTTGGCTATATGGGCGATGAATCAGTCCATGAGCGCAAACGTCACTCTTGCGTCGGGGGGCGCAATAAATGTAAGGGCGGCGGATAAGGAATACCGTCGGAGCACCAAAAAGATTTCTCCCTCCGCTAAGCTTCTGACAGACGGAAAGCACTATTCAAGGCACTTGTCCGACGGAGTCGTGATTTTTACCGCCGTAGTTTTTATCATGAACATTGCCGCCTCCGCCTTTCCAAAGGACGGCTCGATAAAATTCGATAAAATGGTGCAGAAGGTAATCTCATGGGGACAGGACGTGGGAGCGTATTTCGGCGGCACATTTACCGATATAAGCATTATGTTTGGCGGGAAATCTTATCTTAACGGTTTTTTTGCAGCCGACGGAAGCAATATAAGCATTTCCAACAGCATAAATCCTCATGCGGGAAACAGAAAGGGCGTTCCCGTTTTGGAGGTAACCACCGAGAAAAAGGACAAGCTTTATTTAAGAGGGGATATCGGCTACGATTTTGACGGCGACAATTGGATATCTATCTCAAAAATGGATTTTCGGAATCTGAAATACAGAGTCAACGTCAAGGATCTTTGGGGCGTTGGAGCGGACGGCTCAAATGACGCTGCCTATACGGCTGATGATGAAATAGATATAAGCGACATTTTTGGAAATTATATTCCGGAAATCCAGATGCTTTATGCCAGAAGCCTGAGATCCTTTACCGAGTCGAACCTTGAGGGGGGAGATACGATAGGTATAGAAACGGTAAAAATAGACTATCTTAAGAATATAAACACCGTTTTGTTTCCCGGTACTCCCTTTGTCTATAATTTCAGGGAAAACGGCAACTTTAAAATTTACGGCGATTTTATGGGAATTTCAAACGGCAGCAATATAAACTCCATGGAAACGGGAGTGCTGTATGTTAACCGACCGGTTGACGTTCACGTTGATGAGAATTATGACGAATATGTTTTTGAACAGCTTGAAACCTCGGTTTCCTATGAGGATTACAGAAAATACATAAAGGGATACGAGGGTTTTGTGAATGATTATTACAAAAGAATAAGCAATGAATGTAAGGGCACGATATCAAGCTTTGCACAAAAATGTCTGGAGAACATTTCTTCGGATTACGATAATTATGAAGAATTTAAAAAGTTATACTGCGACAGCGTTATGGATTACTTAAATTCGGGAAGATATAAGTATTCTCTTACTGCCGACAACTTTTCAAGCGAGACAAGCTCACCGCTGCACACCTTTCTTTACAACACCAGGCAGGGACACTGCGCCATGTTCGCCAGCGCAATGTGCCTTGCCCTCAGATATCAGGGGATACCCGCAAGATATGTAACGGGCTTTACCTTAGGCGGAGATGGCTGTGAGCAGACCGACGACGGTCATTATAAATATACCCTGACCGACAAGGAGCTTCATGCGTGGGTGGAGGTTTATTACGAGAATTTGGGCTGGGTACCCTACGATCCCACCCCCGGAAGCATAAGGGCGGATATCGGCACTGCTCCCTCCGTAACCGATATTACCGTTACCACCCCCTCCTCCGAATCGGCTGCAACGGAGACTTCTCCCGCCGATACCACCGAAAACCGTTCGGACACAACGACCTCCGCCGCTCAAAGCGGCGAAACCTCCGCCGCCCTTACCGTTCCGACTGCGGCAGAGGGATCGGGAGCTGCCGCCGCCGACTCCGAGGTTATAAAGCTTATCCTTATAATTTTAGGTGCGGTATTGGTTCTGTTTGCGGCGGTTATGACGGTTTTGGGCTTTTATAAAAAGCTTGGCAGAAGGCAAAGGGAGCTGATGAGCTTTTTCCGGGAGGGAGACCCCACCGAAGCGGTAAGGGCTATGCTGCCGTTTATGCTGAGGCTTTTGGCTATGATGAAGGTCGTGAGGAATAAGGGTGAAACTCCCGAAGAGTTCGGTTTGAGAGCCGACAGACAGCTTGAGCTGACCGCTGCGGTGGAAGCCGCTATTCCCGTATTTGAAAAAAGCGAATTTGACAACAGTCCCGTTTTTTCCTCCGATGAGAGGGACGCGGCCTATGGCTGCATTAAAAAGCTTCTCCGCAGGCTGCTTGAAGGTATGAAGGCTCCCGAACAGTTAGCTGCAAGGATAAGGCTTTTCGGGAGAAAGCAAAAAATTTAGGGCGATAAGGAGTCCGTCTTATGAACTGCAAGGAATATGCGAAAAAAACAATCGACAACATCGAAAAGGTAATAAAAGGAAAGCATGAGGAAATCACCGTTATGATTGCTGCAATGCTGGCGGGAGGGAATATTCTTCTTGAGGATGTTCCCGGCACGGGAAAGACCGTTCTCGCAAGGGCGGCTGCCAAAAGCATAAGCTGCGGGTTTAAGCGTATTCAGCTTACCCCCGATCTTCTGCCCTCGGATATAACGGGAATACATTTTTTTAATATGAAGGAGCAGCTTTTCGAGCTGAGAAAAGGCCCCGTGTTCACCAATATTCTGCTGGCGGACGAAATAAACAGAGCCACCCCCCGCACCCAATCCGCCCTTCTCGAATGTATGGAGGAAAAGCAGGTCACTATCGACGGAGAGGAAATGAAGCTTGCACTCCCCTTTATTGTTATCGCCACCCAAAACCCTGTGGAAAACGCAGGAACATTTCCCCTGCCCGAAGCGCAGCTGGACAGATTTTTAATAAAAATGTCCCTGGGCTATGCGGTAAGGGAGCAGGAGGGGAAAATACTGTCCGAGATCGGTTATGATCACCCCATAGACAGCTTAGAGCCTGTCGTAAGCGGCGAGGATCTGCCCTTAATGCAGCAGGAGGCGGTAAGGGTAAGGGTAAATGAAGCTGTGAGAGACTATATTCTTGATATAGGAGAAGCCACAAGAAACCACCCAAGCGTGGTTTTGGGGGCAAGCACAAGGGGACTTCTCGCCTTAAAGCGTATGTCGCAGGCATTGGCGGCGATAAAGGGGCAGGAATTTGTTACTCCCGATAATGTTCAGGATTCTGTGAGATTTGTGCTTCCTCACCGTTTAATATGCAGAGGGGCTAAAAGCGGCGATATAATCGACGAAATTGTTTCCAAGGTAAAGACTCCCACGGAATAACCGATTATTAAAGAATAGCATAAGGATTCTTAAGGGGTTATGTATGGAAATAATTGTTATACTGCTTATTATTGCGGCGGCTGCCGGGGTCGAATGCTTTCTCTATCACCGCTGGGGCGACGATAAGCTGGGCTATACCGCAAAACTTGAAAAAAACGAGGTTACGGAGGGTGAGGAGGTGGAATTTACCGAAGAGCTGCGCAACGACAAGCGGCTTCCTCTCCCCTTTGTGAAAACCGAGATAATTATTCCCTCCTGTCTTGACTTAGGCACGGGCGAACCTGAAAGCAAGGAGGGACTTTGCTATGTCCCCAGCGTTTTTTCGCTGAAGGGCAGGGAAAGGTGCATACGAAAAAGAAAAATAAAGTGCGGCAGGCGGGGAGTTTTTGAAATAGGCTCCTCCTCGCTTTACGGCGGGGATTTGTTCGGTTTGGCCTCCTTTTCACTGCCTCTTATCCAAAACGAATCCCTGACGGTACTGCCCTCTCCGCTGGATACGGAAGATTTCTTCCCTAACAGCAAGCTGTTATACGGCGATTTGTCGGTAAGGCGGTTTATCTGCCCCGATCCCTTTATGATAAGCGGCGCACATGAGTACACAGGCAGAGAGCCGCTGAACACCCTGTTCTGGAGCGCAACCGCCAAGACCGGCAGGCTTATGGCGGTGAACAAGGATTTTACCACCAGCTCAAGGCTTTTGATCCTCCTTACCTTTCAAAGACGGGACGATATTATAACCGCCGCCTCCGACGGAGTCTGCGAGCTTTTGATAAAGGCTGCGGCGTTTGCTCTTGACTGCGGGCTTAAAAACGGCTCGGAAATGGCTATGGCTGTAAACATTCCCGGAGAGGAAACCGCTTCGGCAAGAAGCGGAGAGGCTTTTGTCACGGAACAGCTTCGCAGACTTGCGGCATTAACCGCCTGCTGCAAATGCCCCACCTGCGATTTTATAACGTCTCAGCCCTTGGAGGAATATACCGACATTATTCTTATAACTCCCTTTTTGTCTCAACGAAATGCGGATCTGCTTAAAAGCAGGGAGCAGTTCGGTCAGTATATAAGAGTTTACGGCACTCAAAACGAATCCGACTCCGATCTGTTTGTTCAGATAACAAGAAAATATGAGGAATGAGCACTTTGTTGAACACAGTTCAGAAAAGTTGTCCGCCGCTGTTCGAAAACACATGGGGTTTATTTAAGGGGCGGAGGTTCTGAACGTAGTTCAAAAACGCCCCGAAATATTGCTTTGCACCATAGAAAAAGAAATAAAAAAGGAGTGGAAAAAGGCTTTATGAAAGCAGAAAGAACACTGTCCCCGATAATAGCGGCAATTATTCCTTTTCCGCTTCTTATTACGGGCATAGCATCAACCTATGAAAAAATCCCCGCACAGGTTATTTTAGGCGGACTGTCAGGCGCAGTGATTGCCTGGATTATAGGTACCCTGTTTGGTGCTTTACTGAGCAGGTCCAAGGGAAAAAGGATATATATTACAAGGTTTTCGACTGCAGCGGCAGGTATTGTGCTTACGGTCCTTTCCGAAATAGTGATTTTAATTTTGGGAATGGGCAGTCTTGCCCCTGTATTTATTCCGGCCGCATATGTTTTTTGGTTTTGGCTTGCTTTCAGAGTGGGGAGCAGGCAAAGCGTTATCTCTCCCATAGTTCTCGGAGGATATGGGGTGGAAGCGGTATTTATGTATCCTATCTGCAATTCCTTTAATCATAAAGCAGCCGTTTCCATAATTATAATAACAGCTGTCGTTACGGTTTTTGGCGCACTGCTGATAAACTTCCGTCAGGTAAGTGTCCTATCTTTAAGAGGAAAAAGCGAAAACAAGCTGCTGACTAAATCCTGCGCAAGGTTCAATATAAAGGCTACCCTTATCTTCTGCGGAATAGTCCTTTTTGCCTTTTTCTTCTGCGGAATAGGCGCACGGTGGCTTTGGGAGGGAATAAAGGCGGCGGCAAGGTTTATTGTTTATCTTATGAGTCTTTTTGGCTCAATGATCGACAAAGCCGAATATGACCCGGGAGAAACGCCCGATTCACCGTTTATGCAGATTACAGAAAACGAGGGCTCTAAATATTTGATATGGATTTTGGCGATTATTTTAGCAGTAATTTTCTTTAAGCCCTTTGTTAAGATGATAAAGAACCTTTACCGCAGCATTATGGCGAAGCTGGGCAAAACCGATATCCGAACGGAGGAGCTGCAATATACGGACATATATCAGGACAGCAGCACAGGCGGAATGCCAAAGGATACCTTTAAAAAGGCCTATAAGGCGTTTTTAAAGGAGAGGAACAACACGAAAAAATACCGCTTGGGCTACAAGGCGTTTATGGTCGGGCTTTCCGAAAAGGAGCTTGATCTTTACCCCTCGGATACGCCTAAAGAGCATTGTGAAAAGGGAAGAGCTCTGATACAGGATTCGAAGCTTGACAGCATTGTGGATAAATACTGCAGTGTAAGGTATGACGACATAAATCCCAATAGGGAGGACTGTGAGGCAATGAGGGAGCTTTTAAAGGAGATAAGGCGGGCTTAAAAGAGGAACCGTGAAATTGACAAAACCTTAAAAAGGGATATAATAAAATAGCAGAAAAGTAAAAAAGAGCTTTTGAGAGGAGATAAACAATGACCATACAGGAAATGCAGCAGAAAATTTTGCAGCTGAAAAAGAAAAAGGATTTCTGTATTTTGGCCCACAGCTATGTAAAGAGGGAAATTCTCGAGGTTGCGGATATTGTGGGGGACAGCTTTAAGCTTAGTAAGGACGTTTGCTCCGCACCTCAGGGAAACATTCTTTTTTGCGGAGTGCATTTTATGGCGGAGACCGCAAAAATGCTCAATATGGATAAAAAAGTATATCTTTCCAACGAGCTGGCGGGCTGTCCCATGGCGGAGCAGATGGATCCCGAAATGCTGAAGTTTATGCGTGAAAGGGAGCCGGACAGAAGGGTAGTGGCTTATATCAACACTACGGCTGCGCTTAAGGCTTACTGCGACGTATGCGTTACCAGCTCCTCCGCAGTGGAGATTGTCAGAAAAATAGACAGCGATAAAATTCTCTTTATCCCCGACTGCAACCTTGGCGCATATGTCAGGGCGCAGGTGCCGGAAAAGGATATAAAGCTTGTACAGGGCGGCTGTCCCATACATGCCTCGGTTACCGCCGAGGAAGCAAGGGCGGCAAAGGAAAAGCACCCCGAGGCTTTGCTTCTTGTTCACCCCGAATGCATACCCGCAGTGGTGGAGCAGGCGGATTATATAGGCTCTACATCGGGTATAATAAATTTTGCGAAAAAATCCGACAAAAAGCAGTTTATAATCGGCACCGAGCTGGAAATTGCAGAAACTCTTCAGTACGAATGTCCCGAAAAGGAATTTTTCGTTTTGTCCAAAAAGCTTATTTGCCCCAATATGAAGCTTACAACGCTGGCCGATGTATACAATACCTTGACAGATCCCGACAAAAACGGATTTGAGATAAGAATGACCCGGGAAGAAGCCGCCCGGTCGCGGAGATGCATTGATGAAATGCTTAGGCTCGGTTAAAAAACGGGAAAATAGTTAAATATATTCAAAATCCGATGTCCCCCGGATTTTTCATAGATTCGGGGCGTTGCACCTCATTGAAATAAAAAAACACAGAGAAAAAAAGGAACGGACAACCAATGTTATTTTCAGACTTATTCTTTTTATACGCATTTCTGCCTCTTGTTATGCTGTTCTACTTCGTATCAAAGAACATAAACTGGAAAAATGCGGTGTTGATAGTTTTTTCACTGGTATTTTACGCTTGGGGAGAGCCTCTGTGGATCATATTGATGATCGGCAGCGTAACGGTCAACTACTTCTGCGGTCTTTTGATAGAAAAATATCGAAATACAAAATACGCAAAGCTGGGCGTGGCCATTTCCCTTGCGGTAAGCTTAGGTCTGCTGGTGACGTTTAAGTATACGGGCTTTATTGTGGATAATCTTAACTCCATACTGCCCTTTGCAATACCCAAGCCCAACATAAGCCTGCCCATAGGCATAAGCTTTTATACCTTTCAGATCATCTCCTACATTATGGACGCCTATTGGGGGAAGGTTAAGGTGCAGAGAAACCCGCTGAAGTTTCTTATGTACGTATCGCTGTTTCCGCAGCTGGTGGCAGGTCCTATCGTGCGCTACGGAGTTATCGAAAAGGAAATAGACAGCCGTGTTTCCACCTCCGCCGACATCAGCGAAGGCATAACCCGATTTATAGTGGGTTTGGGCAAAAAGGTAATAATTGCGGACAATATCAGCAAAATCGTAATTTCCATATTCGGCTCGGCGGAAAAGGGCTACACTGATATTTCAACCGTTTCGGTGCTTGGCGTATGGTACGGCATTATACTTGTTGCTCTTTGGTATTTCTTCGATTTTTCGGGCTATTCCGATATGGCGATAGGCTTGGGCAGGATATTCGGCTTTCATTTTGACGAAAACTTCAAATACCCCTTTATCAGCAGAAATATAACGGAATTTTGGCAGCGGTGGCATATTTCCCTCGGTTCGTTTTTCAGGGATTATCTCCTTTATGTTCCGATTTTCGGCAAACGCAGACAGTATTTAAGCCTTTTCCTTGTATGGTTCTGTACGGGTCTTTGGCATGGCGCAAGCTGGAACTTTATTATATGGGGACTTTATTTCGGAGTATTCATTTTTATTGAAAGAAAAATCGGCAACAAGCGTATGAAAAAGCTGCCTGCTGCATTGTCTCACCTTTACGCCCTGATCGTAATAGCGGTAGGCTTCGGAATTTTCCATTTTGAGGATTTAAGCGTTTTGGGTAATTTCTTTAAGTCTCTTGTGGGCTTAAACGGCAACGCCCTTGTCGATGTGGCTATACAGACAAAGTTTATGAATAACATATTCCTCTTCGCCGCCGCAATCCTGTTCAGTATGCCCGTTATACCCAAGCTTAAAAACCTGCTTACCGAGAAATTTAACGCCGCCGCACTAAACGGAACATTGCAGATTGTCTGCAATGTGGTTATTCTGATAGGCTCGAGTATATTGCTGGTCAACACTACCGACCATCCGTTCCTTTATTTCAGATTTTAGGATTTTTAAACAAGTAAAAGTCTGCTGCTTACCGTATGCAATCGGTTTAGCAGCAGACATTATTTCTTTAAAGTGTCAAAATTCAATAAATAAAAATCAATAAAGAGTAATTTGCAGAAAGTCTTCCCCCGAAAACGCCTCCGCTAATATGGAAGCCGCCGACTCCCTGTCCGTATTCAGTGAAAGAGAGATTTTTTTAACAGAATCAACACCGTTTTGGATATCCTTTCGGAAGGAGCTTTTTGAAATACAGTTGGCAAGCCATATCCGATGCAATTCATATTTGTTCTTGCCCTCGGCATTAGCCTTAATGTGCTCGAAAAGCCTTAAACAGCGTTCCTTGGTGAATTGCCAATCAATGGTATAAATAAAAGGAAGCTCGGTATAAAACGGGATATCCCGATATCCTCCGGTATGCTCCTTAATTATTTCAAGCTCATACAAATCCTCCTCACAGGAAAATACATTCAAAGCAGAGCCGTCGGGGCGGTGCTTTTTGGGACTTAAAAGATCGGGGAAATTCTTATCGCTTGTGGATAAAAAGTAATAAACGCTCATATATATTCACCTCTGAAATTCAAAAGCCTTTCGCAGCAGGTTCGCATAAATCAAAAGCTTACTTAAATCTGTTGTTCTCTCTGCTGACCGCTTCCGCAAAAAGCCTGCAGTAGCTTTCATAGCGTGATCTTGAGATTTTACCCTCCTCTGCGGCGGCTCTTAACAAACAGCCGTCCTCCTTTATATGTGCGCAGTCCTTAAATCTGCAGCCGCCTAAATAATCCAAAAATTCCCTGAAGCTTTCCGCCAGCTCCGAAGAGGGAATCGCTCCGTATTTGCCGATCTCCACGGTAGAAAAACCGGGGGTGTCGGCCGTATAAGTGTTTTCGCCTGTTTTATACAGCCTTACCTCTCGTGTGGTATGCTTTCCTCTGCCTAACTTTTTGCTGATCTCCGAGGTTTTGTGGGATACTCCCGGGGCAATATAGTTCATAAGGCTCGATTTTCCCACTCCCGTATTTCCTATAAGCGCAGAGGTTTTGCCCTTTAAGTATTCGGCGACCTTTTCCGCACCCTCCCCTGTGGTATTGTTTACCGAAAAGGTTTTATATCCCACCCTCTCGTATATTTCCTTAAAGATCTCTGCGTCCGCTCTGTCTATTTTGGTAAAAACAAAAACCGTTTCAATCCCCTTGCTTTCAAAAATTGCCGCAAGCTTATCGAGAATCAGGGCATTGGGCTTAGGCTCACAGGACGAAACCACCGGCACCGCAATATCGATATTTGCCAGCGGCGGTCTGATAATATAATTTTTACGGTCTTCAATTTCCCAAATCACCGGCTGAGTGTTTTCCTCGAAATTCAGCAGGACATAATCCCCCGGGACAGGCTTTATCCCCTTTTGGCGAAAAACGCCCCTCGACCTTGCAAATACGATTTGATCATTGTATTCGACAGAGTATAGTCCTGCCGATACTCCCATAATTCTGCCCTTATTCCCTTTCATTCTCTTTGATTTTTCAGCTCCTTAAATAATACTAAAACTAAAACTAAAACTAAAACTAAAACTAAAAATAAATTTAAACCAATACCGAATCCCGATAGAAATCAGACAAATCCGACAGCTGAAGCGTCCCTTTGCGACAGCATACCTTTATAATCAAAATCCGATGTCCCCCGCCTGTTGCGGCAAGCAAAAGGCATAGCCTCATTTGGCGGCGGGTTTCCATTCAGGGTTTCAGTGGGGGACCCGGTCCCCC
>DNUB01000007.1 GCA_003508605.1 Oscillospiraceae bacterium
GGGACATCGGATTTTGATTATAAGGACACGCTTTTTTAAATAAAACCTGTTTTTGATAAAACAACCTTCAAAAAGAATAAGTCAATTACTTTCTTTTCCGTCCGAATCCGACTGTCAAGGTTGCAGCCGCTGCAAGCACAGCAGGCGCAAGCATTATTGCAACGCCTGTGGGTTTGTTTGTATTGTCTCCTGGCTTGTTATCGTCCGGCTTGGTTTCTTCGGGATCGGTTTTTCCGGGTTCGGATCCCTCAAAGGTAATTTTTATCTCAGCGGATACGCCGTTGTCGGCAACAGCGGTAATAGTTACGTTTTCCTTTTTAAGAATTGTAACAATAGCGGTAACATATCCGTTTTCATCAACGGCTTTTCCTGTTTCTTCAACCTGAGCTGCGGACTTATCGGAGGATATGAAGCTTATAAGACTGTCCGTATCGGCAGGATCCGCCTTAACCTTAATTTCAACCGTCCGAACGTCCTCGTCCGCTCCGAATGTATATTCGGTCTTGTCAGCCGTAATATCGGTGCAGGGTCTGTCGGAGCCTGCTGCGGCAGCCTTGAACTCAACGTTTGAAAGTGTAAAGGTTACTTCCATTGTCTGTGCGGGACCTGCGGTAAAGTTAGCGGTATGATTCGCCTCGGTTACGCCCTCGATAGCCGAGCCGTCCCATGCGTTTACGGGATCGCCCGTGTCGAAAATTCCTGCTTTAAGTGCGGACTTGGGACCGGGCTTGGTTATTGTCATTTCTTTTCCGTCAACCAAAATCTTATCCCACTTTATATCTGCGGAAAGCAAGGGAGTTTCCGCCGCTTCGGCGTCAAAAACAGCCTTATCCTTAATGTAAATCGCCGTAAGATTTGCGATGCTTGTGATTCCCGCCTTCTTGGCGTCTGCGGAAAGATCCTTCGAGCAGTCGAATTTAACGGTATACTGACCGTTGTCCCTTACCGTTATTGCTTCGCCCATCTCTGCCGACCAATATTTATTGGCTTCGTCATTATAATGAATTACAAGACCCAATGAAACCTCGCCCGTAATAAGAGAATCGGTTACGGTTATTGTAACGGTATTTGTAACGCCGCTTTCGGAGGTGATAACGATCTGTGCGCTGCCAATTTTATGAGTGTATACAACGCCCTGAGAGTTTACGGTGCAAACCTCGGGATTTGTGGAAAGGAATGTAACTCTTTCGCCGTTTGATGTACCGGCTTCAATTGTCACGCTCTTGCCCAAAACTACCTGATAGGTTGTCTTTTCCGTAGTGATCTTAACCTTTTCATCGGTTTCCTTAGCGTTTACGGTTACCTTGATATCCTTTTTAACGCTGCCGTTCTGTGAATAAACGTGAACGGTAGTTTCACCTATTCCCTTTGCTCTTATCATTCCGTTAAATACTGTAACGATATTGTCGTTGTCGGTAGAATAGAGAACAACATCGTTTGTATTATCGGGTGCGGCAGCCGCTTTTACCGTCGTTATGTCGCCAATGGTCATTTTAACGGATTCAGCCACATCTATTGACGTAATAGGTATAATTTCGGGGTTATAGGGAATATCCGAAAATTCAAAGTTCCTGTTAAGCTCTGAAACGGCAGTATTATAGCCTCTTATAGCCGCCTGTGTAACGGCGGGGTGAAGGGATACGCAGTCCTCTCTGTCCCAATATGTGTAAAGACCAAGCTCATACTTGCCTTTAGTGCCGTAGCCCTGATCCCAGGCGATAGGACATACGCCCGCCACTTTACAAAGCTTTGCAACAACCTCTTCCTTATGAGCTCTTGTGCCGTCGTTGTAGCCTGTGGGATCGTTGCTGTCCTCGGCAACGGTTGAACCGTATTCGCCAAGATACATAGGCACGCCCTTGAATTTGTCCGCCATAACCTTAAGCCTGTCCGCAATGCCCTGCTCGTCGGAATAAATGTGAGCGGCAAACATTATCTTTGCATTCTCGTTATAATAATCCTCGGGAAGAGTAAAAGCCTTGTTAGAGCCGTTATTTGCATAGTGGGAAACAGCTGCAAGCCATCTCTTTTCGTTGTTTGAGCCGGTCGCCCGAACGGTATTTACAAAAAGCTGGTTGAAGTTTACTATAATGGGAGTGTCATACTCAACCGCCTTCGCACCGTTTTTGTCGGTATCGGAGCAGGAGATCTCATTCATGGACTCGAAAATAAGATGCTCATCATAATCCTTAAATTCAAGAGCTATATTTCTCCATACGCATTCAAACTTGTACATTACGCTGTCAATATCGTCGGCGGCAACTCTGAGCCAGCCTGTCTGCTCTGCGCCGTCATGATGTATATTGATAATAGCGTACATATCCTGCTCAACACAGTAATCAACGATTTCACGTACTCTGGTTACCCATGCTTCCTTAAGCTTATAGCCGTTATCGTCGTCAATGGTCGTACCCCAGGTTACGGGTATTCTTACCGTGTTGTAGCCTGCGTCATGAAGTGTCTTGATATATGCTTTTGTGGTGACAACAGACTGCCATAAGGTTTCGCCGGGAGTAAAGCCCGAATGTCCGTCCATGGTGTTGCCTAAGTTTATGCCGACGCCCATTTCGGAAATCAGCTGTTCGGGAGTAAGCTCTCTGTAGGGCATTGCCTTGCTGTAATCGGACAAGGTATCCTTGAATATAAGTCTTGCCTTGACATTTTCGATCTTATCTCTTGCAGCCTTAAGGGATTCCGCCGTTGCGGCAGGGTCGTCGTAAGCGGCCTGAGCTTCGGGAAGAGCCTTTGTGAGAGCCTCCCAGGATTCGGCGGTATAGAGGGAGGAATCCATCTTGGCGATATAATCAAGAGTAAGCTTTAAATTGTCCTTTCTCATTTCAGCCGTCTGCTGCCAAACGTCAGTAATTACATCGGGCGGCGTATCAAGAGCGGTGTTCTCGCAAACGGGAGGAGTAAATCCGTTTTCCACTGTTCCGTCCTCCTTAACCTTAAAGCTTTCTCCGTTGCTGAATACAACACCCAGCACCTCGGCTTCGGTCTCCGTGGTGCGTATTCTCACCGCTACCTGCAGATCGTCGCCGTCAACCGCCTTGTTGGTGTTACAGTCGGGGAACTTATAGTTTGCCGTTCCCGCAAGACCTATACCGTCGTTATTTTCGGAATCCTGAATATAGTAGGCGGTATCGTTGCTTGCCATTGTAACCTTCGAGCCTTTAAGCACCTTGTTGGAGGAGCCCTTGGTTACGCTTCCTGAGGAAGCTCTCAGCCATGAATAAGCGTCCGCTTTGGTAATATGTATATAAATAGTTGCTTTTGCGTCCGTTGAAGCGATAGCGTCAACATCTACTCCCGCTTCTCTCAGCTCTGCGCCTGTAATTTTAAAAATCTCCAGCTGTTCTTCAAGCTGACGGTCCGCTTCGTTTGTAGTATCGATTTTCTTTTCGGTAAGAATCGTATAGTCGATAAGAGTGATGGTCGGCTCCTTCTGACAGAACGACAGGTTAATGCCGTTCAGTGTGCCGCCTGTGCTTAAGGACTGAATAACCTTTTGAGTAAGAATTTTTGCCGTGTAGGTTTTGGACGCTTCATCATAAACGGAATCGCCTACGGTTATTCTGTTGTCATCCCAGCCGCCCCAGCCTGTATCGAAGGGCTGAAAGTTGAAAACCTCTGTATCGTCCGCAGCCTCCCCATCAACGGAATACTTTACAGACAGATACTTGCTTTCCATATAATCCGTATCGGTGGCGTTGACAGTCTGAATGTAGCCGTCAAAAGTGCCGTCCTCCTTTGCGTGAGCCGCACTGCTGCTTATCAGCTTATCGCCCTTTTCGGTCAAAACGCTTTTTTCGGTAAGCTCGCCCTCGGAATCCTCCGCAAAAATCAGCGTTCCGCCCGCAAAACATGAGCTGACAAAAACCGATGCGCTCAATACGCCTGCCAGAAATCTTTTACCAAGATTCATTTGAAATACCCTCCTTAATTCAAAACTAAAGCCAACAAAAATTATCCGTCAATTTTTACAGTTATGATATTATTTATGCCATTTGAGAAAAACTTTTATTGATTTTACACAAGCATTCTAACATAAAACGATTACATTGTCAACGGTAACTCGAATAAATTAAATTGCTTAAAATTAAAATTAGCGAATTAAGGGTTGAGGCTTTGATTCAGTTGTTATTGCTGCCTTTTTCAACGAGGGGCGGTGCCCCGAATTTATGAAAAATCCGTGGCACTGCCCCTCATTAAATCGCAATTATGAGTAAAATTGTATGCCGTCCTAATCCTTTTTCTCCTTGATTAAAAGCTCGGTAAGCTTGCCTAATATATCCGAGCCTCCCCCTACGTTGATCTCGCCCACATGCTCACAGATCCTTTCCAGATATTCCAGCTCCTTAAGCCGTCTTAAGGTGTCGTTTTCCTCAAGCAGCTTGGCAGTGTTAAGCAGCGACCTTGTGGAAGCCACCTCTTCCCTGCGGGTTATAACGTTGGCCTGCGCTTTCTTTTCCGCCGCAAGCACCGAGTTCATAATTGCGCTGATCTCTCCGGGAAGAATAATGTCCTTTATTCCTGCGCTTTCAATAAGCACATAAGCGTCTCCCGAACGCTCCCGCACCGCATTCAGAATATCATTCTCTATGCTTTCCCGAGAACAAAGTATCTCGTCGATGCTGTGCTGCCCCACATATTCCCTCAGAACAAGCTGTGAAAGAGAGTACAGATACATATAAATATTGTGGTCGGCAACATCTGCAACCTTTTCGGCGTCCGTAACCTTGAAATTCATCACAAAATTGACTCTGATTCCAACTCTGTCCTTGGTGAGAATTTCCTGTCCATCAATGGTCAGCCTCCTTATTCTCATATCCTCGGGTTCGGCGGTTACATTTACCTTTCCGTTCCAGAAGTAATACCTGCCCGGCTCCAGTATTTTCACAAGCCTGTTGTCATAGTAAAGCCTTGCCTTTTCATGGCTTCCCACATTTACGGTACTGTAAACGGAAGCGGGTATCTTTGCCAATTCAAAGGGAGTGACATTATTTCCTATTTCAGGCTCGTCCTTGTTTATCTTCTTAAACTCGTGCCTTCCTCTTTCCTTCCAGAAAGCGTACTTTCCGCTGATCAAAAGGCTCATAAAATTTCCGTCAAGATAATGCAGGCAGCACTCGTTGTCCGCAACCTCAAGGGTAATTAAGGCCTTGGAGGCTCCCTCCGCCGACATCAGCTTTTCAAAGAAATTGCAGTTAAGCTTGCTTATGTAATTGGAGATAAGGTATTTCTCTATTTTGGCATTTTTCCCGATATGATATTTTCCTGGCTCAAGCAGCTTTATAAGCCTTCCGTTTTTAAAAAGAAATCCCTTTTCGTTTTCGTTAACGATCTCTTTCATTCATTTTTACCTCTTTTCTCTTTTCAATATATTTTATCCATTCGGAGAATTGACGGCGTCCCGTCCCATATCCCGAAGGCGGCGGAAAAATTCAGCCGTTCCCTTTCGGTGCGGTACCTTTTTCATATGAAATCGGTATGGCACAAATCGGAAATCGGCGGTATCCTCGATCCGACAAGGCCTTCAGAATATTGCCCCTTAAATTCCGACCCTGAATGGAAGGAAAAAAAGAGGCGGGGAAAGGACACTTTGTTTGGCTGTACCGTAAGATACAGATAGGATCAGTATCCCAAATACTGTGCCTTTTCAGGCGATGGTGAAATAAGGTTTTGAGTCTTATTCCAAAAATATCCAATCCACGGACTCTGTGTCATACAGAGGCAGGAGTCGAACCTGCAATATTTTACGGGGTACGACAATACAAAAGCAAAAGCATTCCGAAAATGCAAGCCATTGCAGCCCGCCGCCCCTGATTAAATTAGGAAAACGGCTGTCCCCGCTTAAAAGTATATCATATACGGACTTTTTATTCAACCTTTTATCCGAAAATCGCAATGAATTTATCAACAGTGTTTTTCACCTTGCGGTGGGGTGTTTTTTATTATTTCTTTCAGGTTTGACTTTTCGTTTTGCAGCTGTGATTCTTGGGGGAGTTTTAAACTGCGTTTGGCTTTTTT
>DNUB01000042.1 GCA_003508605.1 Oscillospiraceae bacterium
ATCGGACGGCAAAAGCGTTAGCCGGTAATTGTTGCGGTGTTGCCTTAAAATAATCACGGTGCTGTAAAAGCTCAACAGGTTTTACAGCACCGTTTTTATTTACTCATATTTCACATTATCACTGACATAATGTCTTACCCTTAAAGGAATGCCGCAATCCGCCGCTCTTTCCCTGCATTTTTCGATCTCCTCCTCGTCAAAATCATAATCAACAACAGTAAAGGAAACCTCGGGAACAAACTCCTGTACCCTTATGGCAAAGTTAAGCATAGAATTGTAGGAGGGCAAGCCGTATTTTGGGTTGGTTATCTGATAATATTTATCGGGATTTGAAGCGTTTAAGCTGACCGAAACCTTATCTATTCTGTATTTTAAGGCGGAAATATCGAAAAGAGGATTCATAAGGGCAATAAGCCCGTTAGTGTTAATCCGTATCTGCATATCGGTATGCTTTTTAACATAATCGGCAACGGAAATTAAAATATCGGCCCGCATCATAGGCTCGCCGTATCCGCAGAAAACCAATTCCTCAATACCGCTTTTGTCAAAGCTTTCAAAAGCGGAAATAATTTCGTCATAGCTTGGCTCTTTTTCCAGCCACAGGCTGTCGCTGCCGCCTACGCCGTCACCGTTTTTCCTTATACAAAAGGTGCAGCTGCATGGACATTGATTTGTTATGTTTGCATACATCTTGCCGTCAAATTTGTAAAAAATAGTCATAAATATCTCCATATTACAGCATTTTTGTTATGTTGGTGAGGTATGATTGCAGGAGTTTTTAGAGGTTCCCTTAAGCCTTTCTTTTGTCAGACATTTTCAAAAATCATTTGCTTATATTCACATACCTCAAAGCCTTCCGATTTATATAATCGCTCGGCACCTTTATTGTCCGGCGTTATTTCAAGCCTTATCCGCTTAACGCTTTTATCGCTTTGAAAATATTTAAGTACGCTTCTGCCCAAGCCCTTTCCCCTAAACTGCTCCCGTATATACAGCTCGTCAAGCCACAGGGTTTTACCTCCGCCTTCGGTAGTAAATGTAACAGCGACGGCGGCGTATCCCGCAGCAACCCCCTCTTGCTCTAAAATATACAGCTCAATAAACGGACTTCCCTTAATTGCTTCATTAAAGGCATTTACAAAATACTCCTTTGGAATACTGTGAGAAACCGCTTCGGAGCTGTAAAACTCATCCGCCATTTTTAAATACTCGCTTTTATCGCTTTCGGTTATTTTCCTTATCATTTTTCCCTCGCATTTTTTAAATTTTGAGTACAGAGCAATAAAAACCATGCCGCCTTAATTTTTAGAGGATCTCTTTTATCCCTCCTCGATTTTTCGGGCAATATTACTGCATATCTCATCAACGGCTTTTCGTCTTATATCATTAAGTGCAGAAGCGGAAATAAATAAACCGTCGTCAACAGAACACTTAAATTTGCCCAATTCAAAAACCGTACCGCCTAATTTTCCCATTTGCACGGCAATTTCGCTTTCCGTAATGCTGCGCTTTAAAGCTTTTTGCGGTGCTTCTCCGTAAACACATACGAATATTCCGTTACATTCTGCCATACAGGAGACAGGCTGTCCGTTTTTAACATTTACCTCCATATCAATAAAAAAACGCTTGCAGGGGGTTTTATACAGCTGTCTTATTTGCGCCAACGCTTCTTCGGAGCCCTCCGAATCCTCCCTTTGCCTTATCCCCTGCATATCCGAAAGGCTTCCGTCAAAATATCCTTTTGTAAAGCCGCTTCTGGAAAACACTCTTTTTAAAAGCTCTTCATCCGCCTTTTCGCCCTTCAGAGCCGCCCTGCACTGAAAAACAGCCGCAGCCGCATATTCGGGACGTTTCATTCTGCCCTCTATCTTGGCTGAGGTCACTCCTGCCTGCTCCAAAAGCTTTAATTCACTTATAAGTGAAAGATCCTTTAAGGACAAAACATTTTCACGATTTTCGCATTTATAATTCAAGCGGCAGGGCTGGGCGCATAAGCCTCTGTTTCCGCTCCTTCCGCCTATGACTGCGCTCAAAAGACACTGCCCGCTTACACAAACACACAAAGCTCCATGCACAAAAACCTCGGTTTCTATATCCACCCTTGAGGTGATTTCCCTTATTTCCGCAAGAGACAGCTCTCTGGGCAAAACCACACGCGAAAAACCCTGCTTTTGCACAAATTCCGCTCCGCTTGCCGATGTAACTGTCATTTGCGTTGAAGCATGCAGTCTTAGATTCGGCGCAATCTCTTTTACTTTCCCTGCAACGCCGAAGTCCTGAACAATAACGCCATCGGCTTTTGCGCAGCATATTTCATTTACGGCTTTTTCCAAAGCCTTTATTTCTTCGTCAAAAACAAGCGTATTAAGCGTAACATAGACCCTCACCCCTTGACGGTGAGCGGCTTGTACGGCGGATTTAAGCTCCTCTCCGCTGAAGTTGACGGCGTTTTTTCTTGCGGAAAAGCTATGTAAGCCTAAATAAACGGCGTCTGTCCCGCTGTTTAGAACAGCATTAAGGGTTTCCTCGTTACCGCAGGGCGCAAGTATCTCTAACATATGGTCATTTGAACATTGCCCGCCTTGGCAAGCTGTTTTTCAAGCTCCGCACTTTTTGCTTTGGCGGCTTCTGCTTCCTCCTGTGCCTGTTTCAATTCGGCGGTTTTATTGCGTACATACATATCAAAGGTATCCTCATAATTTGACAGGGTTTTGCGGATTTTCTCCGTTTCCTGCTTCTGATCCTCGACCTGCCTTAATATATCGCCGATTCGCTTTTCATAATCCGCTTTTATTTCGTTTAACTCTTTTTCACGCTTTTCGTCAATGAGCTTACACTCTCTTTCATGCTCCTCATATACGCTTTCTATTTCTTTTTCCTGTTTAGCGGTAACATCCTTAAGCTCGCTTTCATACTCCTGAACTCTTAACCGCAAACGCTGTGATTCCTCGTCCTTGACTGCCGCCAGCTGCTCAAACTGAGTCTCGGCTGACTGTGCCATTTCTTTCAGCTTGGTGATTTCTTCTGAAAGCCGACCGTTTTCCTCCTTTAATTTATTTTCGGCTTCCGCATTCAGCTCCGCCGACTTTTCCCTTTGCTCCTTTAACTGCCTTTCGGATTCGGCTAATTTACGGTCAAGCTCTTTAAGCAAATTGCTTTTCTGTTCGCTGTCCTCCTGTGCGGTTTTAAGATTGATGCTCAGCTCGGATTCCTTTTCGGCATATTCTTTTATCTTAGCTTCCGCATTTTTTTCCGCCTGCCGTACAGCACTTTCCTTTTCACTGATGGCAGTCTCAAGCTTTTCAATTGAGGATTTAAGATTCTGTATTTCCTTATCTCTTTTTGCTATTTCCGAAGTTAGCTGCTTAACGCTTGATTTGGTTTTTTCTTCCGTTTCCTCAAGCTGCCGCCTAAGTTGGTCGAGCACCGCTTTGTCCTTAGCCTGTTCGCTTGCGGTATCGCAGATTTGGATCATAGCCGCAAGAGTAGTTATTTCCACCTCAGATGTTCCCCTTGCAATTCGGGCAACATAGCTGATAGAATTTTCAAAGCTCCGAGCCAATTTTAATATCATTTCAGGATTTCCGTCTGTTTTTAAAGTATAATCCCGCTGACAAATTTTAAAATTTACTTTTTCCATATCTATGCAGTCCTTCCTTTATATGTTACCTTTTAAAAAACCTTTTTTACTCATTCAAATCAATTTACACTTTTACATTATATATTATATACGATTTTTAAAAAATTTT
>DNUB01000055.1 GCA_003508605.1 Oscillospiraceae bacterium
GTGCGGTATTGCCTTAAAAAAATACTGCCATCCGCTCGAAGAAAATGATATAGTTAAAGCAAAGTCGATGGTTGAAAAACAGATATTTTCTGAAATTGCACAGTTTATGATTGATAACAATTGCAAACTGGAGCAGGAAATAATCAGTTGGAAAAATAAGTGATGGTATGCGGCTTTCGAAACTGATAGATTTTTGTTTGCCTTCATACGTGCAAGTTGTAAATTTTTGAAAATTTTGAAAAATTCTTTATCAATGTATTGACAAATAGAAAATGATATGCTATAATTTAATAGCCTTAAATATGCGGATGTGGCGGAATCGGCAGACGCGCTGGCTTCGGGTTGCGTCACGACAGTGCATTTAAAAATTATATTGGTTGAAACGGGTTTTCCGTTTTGATATATGTGGAGCTACTTGTAAAAAAGTCCACCTTGGTTTTGGATTTGAACCGTGTAAAAATTTCAGATCATTATATTGCGGATATGGCGGAATAGGCAGACGCGCTGGCTTCAGGTGCCAGTCCTCGCAAGGGGGTGCAGGTTCAACTCCTGTTATCCGCACCATGAAACACTGACAAAAAAGATATTATGCCCACAAACAGCTGTGCAAAGCCATTTGTGGGCATAAATCTTGTGAAAAACAGAAAACACCGTCCGTAGATATTTTCGACACGAAAATGGACTTGAACCCTCCCCTACAAAATTTTCTTGGAATAATTTGGATATTTTGACGAAATCGCCTATGAATAATTTCTCGTTTGCGAGAGATCATTCATGGGCGATTTTTTGTTTTCAGAATCTTGACAAAAAAGATTTTGACGGGATTTGAACCCTTTTGGCAACAAAATTTTTGCGGTTGAATTTGTGCAACTCGCACAACGCGCCTGTGAGCGATCTCTTAATTATAAGAGGTTGATCATGGGCGCTTTTTTGGTTTCCGACAGAATTCGGAAATATCAATCAGTCGCCAAGCCGTTATAGGCTTGAAATAAAAACACGGAGGAATTTACAATGAGCAACGAAAACAAACAAATCAAACCCGACTGCCCGCTGATCGGGGAGGATGGCAACATATTCCATTTGGTTGGAATCGCGGCGAAAACTCTGAAAAGAAACGGTATGTCGGCGGAAGCGTCCGAGATGACGGAAAAGGTTTTCGGCAGCGGGAGCTATGAGGAAGCGCTGGGAATCATCGGCGAGTACGTCAACATAACCTCGGTCGATGAACCCGATGAAGATATTGATTTGAATATGGGATAACGGAGGTATCAAAATGATAAAAGCAACAATTCAGAACAGCCCGTACTGCACGGAAATGCTTTTTCCCTGCTCGGAAACGGAGCTGTCGAGAAAACTTGGGGAGATCAAAATGAACCCCGAGCACCTCGCGCCTATGGCTATGATTATAGAAATCGAACCCGCAGAGTTGTCTATATTGGAGGACTGCGAGGTTAGCCTTGATGCGTTGAACTATCTGGGAAAACGTATGGACGGCATGAGCAAAGGTGAACGTAATCAGTTCCTCGCTGTGTTGTCGTGTAGCGAAACGGGGATCGGGTGGGGCTTGAAAAACATCATCAACCTCACCTACAACTTGGAAAGGTTCACACTTATAGAGGACACGGATGACGTGGAATGCGTCGGGCGAACGCATATTCTTAATGTTCGGGGATACATTTCGGAGTCCGAATCCAACAACCATGAGTGGCTCGCCGCCGAGGGCATGAAACTGTTGGAATCAGGCAGCGGTATTGAAACCGATTACGGCAAGATCTATATAAATAAGGACGTGCCGTTCAAGGAAGTTTTCAATGGTACAACATTCCCCGCCTATTATTGCGAGATGAATTCGGTCGCCGAGATCGCAATAGAATACAATAATTTAATTGAATTGGTCGAGCTTCCGTGCGAGGATATTACGATCAAAAAGGTGCTTTGCAGACTTGGGGCGGACGGCTTAAAGGACTGCAAAATTTTAGTCGATTCGACGCGGGATATAACCGATGAGTGGTCGGATAGGATTTCCGAGGTAGAAAAGAGCAAAGACCTATTCGAGCTTAACAAGCTGCTGAAAACCGAAGATATCCTCTTGAAACAGGAACAGCCTATAAGCATATTTAATAAGGAAGTCTCGAGGGTTCTGGAACAAAACGACTTTACGGTTTCCAATAGCAGCGGCTATATCAGCGTTTTTTCGGACGGCAAAGAGGCTGCAAAAATCTTTGGCAACGGAATGATAAGCGCACCCGACGGCACCACCGGCGACGCTTATTTTGAGATCAAAAAAATTGCGGGTACCGTAAGCGAATACTGCTCTGCTTACGAAAAAGCCGCACCGCTAAAGGCAGAGGGCTTGTCGGGAAATTACTGCTGCCTTTCGGAATTTAACGGAACGGTGCTTGCGGCAAAGCATACCGAGTACGGTTTTGAGTTTGTGACCTGGGACAGAACCTATGACGGAAAAGCGGTTTGTCAGGGGAATTACCATAATAATTATATGGCAGCAAAAGAGGATTTTGCCGTGCGGTCGGGGCTAATCGATAAGGATAAACTGTTCGGCACGGAAGAACTTGAAC
>DNUB01000003.1:0-845 GCA_003508605.1 Oscillospiraceae bacterium
AAAATCTCCTGAACGAAATAATCAAGGGAGAAGCCCGCTTTCCCTCTGCTCCGGAGGAAAGAGACGTGCTGTACTTTGTGGCGCAAAGCTTTCGTGCAAAGCTGCTTATGGAGCTGCCGGCGGAAAAGCAGGCCCTCGACTCGAAAACGCAGGCTCTTGCACACCGAGCAAAGGCTATGATAAAGGATTTATCCCATTTAAATATAGAATTGGCGCAGATGGTGGTGTCCTCCGACGAAGGAAGGGTGCTTCCCGAGTGGTTTATGCTGGAAATAGTGCGTGATTTGCCAAGATTGATCAACAACGAAAAATGAATGACAGAGAAATGAACCGAAATGGCTAAGAAAAAAGAAGTACGCATATCGAAAAACGAACGTCAGCTGCTGGAGGGAATAAACCTTGTAAAGGAACACCCGCTTTTCGGCAGTCTGCATATTTACAATATGATTTGTAACAAGGGTCAAATGGGGAAAACCTCCGCCCTGTCTTACTTTCAGGCTTATCATCTCAATAAGGACTGCGACCGCTCCCCGGGCGAATGGGCTTACATAATAGCTCACTGTATGCTTCATATATCCTTCGGTCATTTTGACGCAGAGCGTATGCCGGGATATAGCGGCAAGGACGGCAAATGGAGGGTGGACTGTGATTTTTCCCTTTGGAATATGGCATGTGATATTTATGTCTGCAAATTTTTAAATGATATAAAATTCGGAACGCCGTATGTAAATAATGATGATTTGATGCGTTTCGGCTCTGCTTCAAGCGAAATAAAGATTTACAACAATCTTGTCCGCAATCATATAAGCTCCTCCCAAAATATTTTCGGCACGGCGGCGGAGGGC
>DNUB01000003.1:1129-2593 GCA_003508605.1 Oscillospiraceae bacterium
TTTTCGGCACGGCGGCGGAGGGCTGTATGGATATGAAAATGCCCGACAGACCCATTGAATATACAAATAACCGAAAAAACGAATATATAAGCAGATTTGCCTATGCCCTGGCGGATTCGGTAAGAACGGTAATCAACAGGGCGGGCAATGAACCTCAAAACAATAAGGTTAAAACCGAACAGCAGCAGGCGGCGCAGTGGTTTATAAACCATTATCCGCTTTTGGGCGGTCTTGCCGCAGGCTTCAAAATCATCGATACAAGGGAAAGCAATAAAAACCTGAACGATATTTCCATAGCGGCAGTTGATGTTATTGAGGGTGAGATATACGTCAACAGAGCGGCGGGACTTAATCCTGAGGAGTGGAAGTTTGTTCTTGCGCATGAATATCTGCATGCCGGGCTTCAGCACCATGCAAGGCGGCAGGGACGGAATTTTGAACTATGGAATGCGGCCTGCGATTTCGTAATCAACCATTGGCTTAGCGAAATGAGAATAGGACAGATGCCCGCAAGAGGGCTGCTTTATGACGAAAGCCTTAAAAACCTGTCCGCCGAAGAGATTTACGACCTGCTTATAAAAAATATAAGACAAAGCTCCAAGCTGGAAACCTTCAGAGGCTGCGGCAAGGGGGATATTATTGCCGACGGATATAACGGAGATTTAAGCTCTCCCACAACTCTTGACGAATTTTGCAAAAACGCCTTGAGGAGCGGCTTAGAATACCACGAATCCACAGGCAGAGGGCTGATTCCCGCAGGATTGATTGAGGAAATCAAGGCTCTGTCCATGCCGCCTATCCCTTGGGACGTGCAGCTTGCTCAGTGGTTCGACGTTTTCTTTGCGCCGTTGGAGAAAAGACGCAGCTACGCAAGACCCAGCCGCCGCCAAAGCTCAACGCCGGATATACCCCGCCCAAGTCTGCTGCCTGCCGACATACCCGAACACAGCAGAACCTACGGAGTGATAATCGATACATCAGGGTCTATGTCGCCTCGAATGATCGGCATTGCTCTCGGTGCAGCCGCAAGCTATTCTGTGGCAAAGGAGGTTCCTTTGGTTAGAGTGGTTTTTTGCGACGCATACCCTTATGATATCGGATATGTCACGCCTGAGGATATTGCAGGAAGAGTAAGAGTTGAGGGGCGGGGCGGTACGGTTTTGCAGCCGGCTGTGGATTTGCTTGAAAATGCGGGAGATTTTCCTAAAAATGCGCCTGTTCTTATCGTAACCGACGGCTATATTGAGGACGATCTTAGAATTAAAAGAGAACACGCCTTTTTAATTCCCGAGGGAAACAGACTGCCTTTCAGGTCAAGGGGCAAGGTATTTTATTTCAAGGACGGATAACGGTAAAATTATTTTTTAATTTATTTATTTAAAAAACAAAACCCAATGTGCAGATTTTACTTCACATTGGGTTTTATTTTACAAACATTTTATTTTTATAATCAAAATCCGATGT
>DNUB01000149.1 GCA_003508605.1 Oscillospiraceae bacterium
TAAAATGTGATTTGCAGAAATAATATCATTATCAGAGAAATTACAGTCATATATAATAAAATAAAAAATTTACCTGTTTTTTTCATTTTAAGTTCCTTTCGCTAAAATTGAAAGACACACAAAAAGACAACGCAATTTTGAATGCACAAATAATATCTGCAAAAGACCAAGCTTTATAATAGGAAGTTTTTAATTTTTCATATTGCCTTTTTTGAAAATATATGTTATCATTAGCGGTAGGAAATAATAAAGCCGGAACGCCTTTTCCCGTCGGTAAACACGGCGGAAGCTTATGGCAGACCGAGCTTTACATAAATTTACCGCCAAAAGGATGTTTTTATAATGAAAATTGCAATAAATGTTTTAAAGGGCTTTGAAATAGTTATAACGGCTATATGGGGAATTATCTGCGGCATTTTCGCTCCCCTTTCCATAATGTACGCCGACATAGTCGACCAGAATATAGCCGATCATTATATTGTGCGTGTATGGCTGATAAATTCAATCGTTTTTTATATAGCAGGCACGGTAATCGTTATGCTTAAGCATTATAAAACCGCACTTTGCTTTCACGGAGCGGGTCTTATTGTGTCGCTATATATTTATTCCGTCTTTCAGGGAATATATGAGGGAAAGGAAGCCCAAAGCCCCGCACATCTTTATATGCCCATTATTTTTGTTACTCTGATTACTTTAATAATAACGGTTTTAGCCAACTATAAGAATTTTACGGCAAAGCTGGAGGCGAAAAAAGAAAAGGAATATCAGGCTGCCCCTTCGATTTTGGGCGGTGAATACCGTTCGGAGAAAAGCTCGGATAAGCCAAAAAAGGGAAGAAAAGAAAATAAAAGGAAGCATTAAAGGAGCAGGTAAATGCTCAATAAAATCAAATACATATTTTTTGACTTGGACGGAACAATAACCGACCCCTTTGACGGTATCAGCAAATGTATAGCATACGCCGCCGAAAGAATGGGAATTACCGTAAGCGAACCCGAAGAGTTAAAGTGCTTTATCGGTCCTCCTCTTTTCAGACAGTTTAAGGTTTTTTTCGGTTTTGACGACGAAAAAGCGGAAAACGCCGTAAAGGAATACAGAAAGAGATACAATGAAATCGGCTGGAAGGAATGCAATCTTATTGACGGAGCCGAGGAGCTGATTAAAGCTTTAAAGGGTATGGGTTACATTTTAGCCGTCGCATCCTCTAAGCCCGAGGTTTTTGCAAAAAAAATACTTGATTATTTTGATTTGACCAAGTATTTTGAATTTATTGGCGGTGCGCAGCTTGAGCATACAGGAAGAAACGAAAAAGCCGATATAATAGCTTATTCCTTGAAAATGCTTAAAATAACGGATAAATCACAGGTTATAATGATAGGCGACAGATATTATGATATAGAGGGCGCAAGAATAAACGGAATAAAATCGCTGGCTGTTTTGTGCGGCTATGGCAGCATGGAGGAATTTAAGCAGTATAAGGCTGACTTTATTGCCAAAAATATGGAGGAAGCGGGAAAAATTATTCAGGAAATCTCTAAAAATCCCTATAAAATGTAAAAACGGACAGGGTATGCCGGATATGAGGAAAGACGGCGAAGGCGGATTGACGAAGCAGGCGGCGTGCCGTGTTTGTTTTTTCTAATAAAAGGTTTTTATACTATTCTATTCTGCGATGCTTTCGTGCCGCAGGGCGACAGCAAACAATAGACTTGTCTATTGATTGATTAAAGATTAGTTTTGGAGGTTTCCTTCAGAATTTTGACAATTCCCTTTAACGATTAAATGAAAAGATGCTTTGTTATTGCGGCAGGAGATAAAGACTGCCATATTCCGCCTATTACGGAAGGCGATTATATTATTGCAGCCGACAAAGGCTTTGATATTTGTAAAGAAATCGGGCTGAATCCCGATCTTGCAGTCGGCGATTGGGATTCCTTATCCGAACCGCCTGCAGGCTGTCCGATTATAGAGCTTCCTGCGGAAAAGGACGATACCGACACTCTTGCTGCTATTAAAATAGGAATCCAAAAAGGATATGACGAGTTTCACATTCTTTTCGGAACCGGCGGAAAACGGATAGACCACACAATTGCAAATATACAGAGCTTGCTGTATCTTTCAAAAAGAGGAAAACGGGGATATCTTTATTTCAAGGAATCGGTAATTACTGCCGTTACTAACGGCCTTCTGCGGTTTTCCCGCAATGCCGGGGGAGACCTGGCGATATTTGCCGCAGACGGAACAGCCTGCGGAGTTTATGAAAAAGGACTTAAGTATTCCCTAAACAACGCCGAGGTGACCTGCGACTTCCCTATCGGAGCAAGCAATTCCTTTACCGGGCGGGAAAGTGAAATATCCGTAAAAAAAGGAAGCCTTTATATTGTTTTTCCAAAGGAGGTGTTTCCGATTGACTGAGCCTGTATACGATTATAAGGCATGCATATTTGATCTGGACGGGACGCTCCTTGATTCTATGGGAATATGGAAACATGTTGACGAGGAATTTCTGGGCAAAAGAGAGCTTCCGCTTACAAATGAATATGTAAAGGCCATTTCGAGCATGAAGCTGGAAATGGCGGCAAAATATACTGTTGAGCTTTTTGGATTAAAGGAATCCCCCGGTGATATTATAAAGGAATGGCTTGATATGGCAAGGCACGAATTTACATACAATGTTCAGCCAAAGCCCTACGGAGTTGAATTTGTCAAGCTTTTAAAAGAGAAAAACATTTCCGCCGCAGTTGCAACAACCAGCCGAAGCGATCTGTACAGACCTGCATTGCAGCGTATAGGCATATTGGATCTGTTTGACGTGATTGTTGACTCGGATAAAACAGATTTCGGCAAAGAAAAACCCGATATATTTGTCAAGACAGCCGAAAGCCTTAATATTGCTCCCAAAGACTGTTTGGTCTTTGAGGATACCGCTGCGGGAATCTTATCCGCCAAAAGTGCGGGGTTTATCACCGTGGGCTTTTTAGACAGCAACCAAATTAGGTTCAGAGACGATATAATCAAAAATGCGGATTATACGGCAGCGGATTTTAAGCTCTTTTATGAAGACTTGGCGGCAAAAAGCCTGTGCTAAGCCAAATTTTCGCAAAATCGGTATAATTCCGCATTGGATCTTTTGCCGAATTTTTCCAACACACCTAAGTATCCCAATATTTCGGCGGCTATGCTTGCATCGGTAGGCTTGATCAAGAGCTGAAGCTCCTTTAAGGTAAATTCCTTAGGGAGCTTTTCTTTTATGCCTTCGGGAAGCAAAACCAAATAATCCTGCGGCTTTTCAAGATATATTTCATTATTGACGGCAGAGGGGGTTTTCGTATACTTCCCTTTCCCCCGCCTTTTGCCTGTTTTTTCCGAAACATAGCTTACCTTTTCTATATCCAGCTGCACAATACATATTGTAAGATTGGGATTTGTCAAAAAGCTTTTGATTCGGTATAATTCAAGAAAAAAATCCGTTAAGCTGTTTGCTTTTCTGAAACCGCTTTTTCTCAGCACCTCACCGCTTGTATCGCTGACGGACACGGTTTTGGTCCGCTGTTCAAACGGGTAAACCACCGTTGTATGGCATACGTCTAACATCACCTCTAACTTTTTGTTAAGCTTGCCCCAATTCGCAGTCTGCACCTCAATAATCCCGTTTTCGGTAACGATATCCGCATAAAAGCCGCCTATCTTCGCCTCCTGATCAAAATCCTCGGAAAAATAGTTCTTTAAAGCGGCATGGATCGTCTTTTCGTTTAATGTGCCTATACCCGCTCTTTCTCTTGCCAACGCTTTATTTACGGCATCGTTAAATCTTGATCTGTCGGGCTGCACTGTAACGGTGTCATGGGGGGTATAAAAAAGCTTTTCGGTGGTTTCCTTTTCCACAAATACGGGAACGCTGATATTTTCATTGCTTCCTATAACGCCGTCTCCCGCCTCCTTTAATTCCTTTACCGCATTTGAAACGGCATAGCGCCGATCGCTTATCTTGAACATGGACAAATCGTTAAGATTATCTCCAAAAACAACAGTTTCATCAGCACCCAGCATCTTCTTCAGCTCTAAGACAGCGTTTGCCTTGCTTGCCTTTTTTGAAAACACTTCTAACCACAGATCCTCTTTAAAGTATGTATCATAATATTGATTATAGTCAAAGCCTTTTTCCCTTGAAAAAAGCCGATCTCTCGTATCGGAAGAAATAATCGGATTTATAATGGTAAAATAATAAATGTCCCCTTCGAACAGCTGGCTGTAGCTTTTACAAGGGCGAAGCGTTTTATCGCCCTTTCGGCTTTTAAGATAGTTTTTTATTCTTCCGGTATCATTTTCAAGATAGCTTACCCTTTGCTCGCCGTTTACAAAGGCGTATACTAACGGAGTTTCGCCATTGTCCTCCAAAGTCTTTTTGACGTCGTCAAGCGGAATTTCCTCAAAGCCGTTCAGCTTAATGACACTGCCGGTTTTTCCGTCGGCGATTATTACTCCGTTCATGGTAATTACAGGCAGGGATATTTCCGCCTTGGACATTATAAGTCCCGCACTGTGAAATCTTCTGGCGGTGGCATAGGTGAAAAGTATCCCCTTTTCGCCAAAACGCTTTATCATTTCGGCCGCCCTGTCCTTTAAGCCGCCCTTATTGGTCAGCAGCGTGCCGTCCAAATCGGTTACGTATAGAGTTTTCATATAACTGTCCTTATGATTTTATTACAGCATAAGAGAAAAATTTTATAAGATAAAATCCGACGCCGTTAAAACGGCACAATGTCAAAAGCTTAAAAAAATATCTTCCTCTTTCCGCATTCTGAGATTATTGTAGCATATTTTTTGCTTATTGACAATAAGGCAAAATACAAAGCTTCTACTACGAAAATCATAATGACTTTATCAGCAGTATTTTTCACCTTGCGGTGGGCTGTTTTATTTTTATAATCGCTTTGGAGTTTAACCTTTTTCGTTTTGCGGCTGTGATACTGCGTTGGCTTTTTGAACTGCGTTTGGCTTTTTCACTGCGTTGGCTTTTTTACTGCGTTTGGCTTTT
>DNUB01000093.1:0-2844 GCA_003508605.1 Oscillospiraceae bacterium
GGAAATATAGTGTAAATTAGGAGGGACTACAAATTTGTCAAAGGGGATTTCTCCCCCCTTGCTTTTGCCTTTGGGCGGCGTTCGTGCAGTCGCTTTGGGGCGAGCACTTTCACCCCCTGAAGACATTACTTAGTCGATCCCCTGCCATATCGCATAAAGCTGCAACAAGCTTTCTCGCACTAAACACAGCCTTTTCGCATGGTTGTCTGCAGTCTGATTAAAAGCTGCAAACACAAATTAACCGCCCAAAGCTCCGCAGGGGACGCAGTGCTTTGGGCGGTTATAAATGTTCCTTAATATCCCTTTCTTTCTCGAAAAGAAAGACTTGTGTTTTTATTGCTTAGATATTAGTTATTGTTCTTTTTAAGAATTACTGTGTAAACCTGTGCACCTATGCCAATCAAGAGAGCAAGACCGCCGATTGTGATAAACAGTCCGATGTGATTATCAACGCCTGTTGCGAAAGGCGTATCACCTAACGGAATATCTTCGTCAATAAGAATCAGTTCGTCACGGGGAATATCCTCCTCAATCTCGATCAATACCGTGGTAGTTGTTTCGGTAGGCTCTTCCACGATCTCAGGAAGGGTTGTTGTTTCAGTTTCCTCAGGTACAGTTGTTTCTTCTGTTTCGGGTACCGTATCAACAGGTGCAGTTGTTGTTTCATCTTCAACAGGAGCCGGTGTTGTTTCAACAGCCTCCACAGTGGTGGTAACAACAGGTGCAGGTGTGGTGGTCACTACGGGAGCGGGTGTTGTTGTTACAACAGGTGCGGGCGTGGTGGTTACTACGGGAGCAGGTGTTGTGGTAACAACAGGTGCAGGCGTGGTGGTTACTACGGGAGCAGGTGTTGTGGTAACAACAGGTGCGGGTGTGGTGGTTACTACGGGAGCAGGTGTTGTGGTAACAACAGGTGCAGGTGTGGTGGTAACTACGGGAGCAGGTGTTGTGGTTACAACAGGTGCAGGTGTGGTGGTTACTACGGGAGCAGGTGTTGTGGTTACAACAGGTGCAGGTGTGGTGGTAACTACGGGAGCAGGTGTTGTGGTTACAACAGGTGCGGGTGTGGTGGTTTGCTCGTCAGTAGCGTCATTCACGGTTGTTGTAGTAGTTTCTTCGGTAGTGATTTCCTCGGTTGTTGTTTCTTCGGAAGTTGTTTCCTCGGGAGTGGTTTCCTCGGGAACCGTTACCTCCTCCGTTGTTGTTACCTCAACAGGAGTTGTTGTGGTAACGGGAACGGTGGTTATTTCGGGACTGTCATAATAATATGCCTGGTAGCTGTCGCAGAATCCGCCGTAAGTAGCCTTGTGAATTTCTCCGCCGGGGTTGCTTACTTCGGAAGCGTATACTGCGCCCAAAACCGTGCTTTCATTTATAACCCTTGTATCGGGAGCGATAACCGTTCCTCTGAAGCCGTCGCCGAGATAAATTGTGGTAACGCCTTCTACACCGCCTATAAAGTTGAATACGATTCTTGAACCGGTGTCAACGTCCCAGTTGTCAATACAGCTGTGGAATCTCATGGCAAATGCGGAAGCATCGCCCAGCTTAACATTGATAAGCAATGAAAGCTCGGGATTATCTTTTATCTTCTGATACAGCTCGTTTATTTTCTTTTCGTCCTCAGAGCCGTATTCGATGCTGCTGTCGATTTCTCCGAAAATTACCTTGCTGCTGCCGCTTTTGATTTTGCCCAAGGTGTCGGAGGCTTCTCTGATCTTGTCAAGCAGCGAATCAATAGTTTCGTTTGCTTCGGGAGTATTTATAAACTGGTTGCTGCGGTTTGCAATTATATAGCTGTACTCGCCCTGCTTGTAGGAATATCTGCCGTCGTTTTCCAAGACAATATTCTCATAAACGGGAGGAGTAACCTTCATTATCTTGTTTTCGCCGATCATAACGCTGTTAATCTTGAAGGAGCTGCCTATAACACAGGTGCTTGCCTTCTTGATCATCTCTTCCCTGCTGCCGGCTTCGGGAATGAGCTCAACGCCCGATTCCGAAGAGGTATACTGAACACCGTGTTCGCCTTCTGCGGCGTCCATTTTGTAAATCCTCAGAGTCTCATATCTGTACTCTTCGGGAATGGTGATCGTAAATGTTTTTTCGCCCGCTTCGTCAAACTCGACGGTAAGTATTCCCTTTTGAGTCTCTCCGCCGTAAATAACGTCGATAAGCTCGCTTCCGCAGAATACGCCGAAGGTATAACGCTTGATCTCGCCCTTGCCGAAGCTTTCCTCCGTTGTAACCTTGAACTTGACCGTTCTGTCTCCGTTGATGACATAGTTGTCAACGCTGAAGTCGTTGTTCAGGATAACGTTGTGAGCCGCAAAGTTGGATTCGAAGTGGTTTGCCGAGGTAAAGGAATCTGCCACAATTCCGTAATTCCTCAAATCACCCAGCGCATTTGCGATTACGTCGGGCGTTACGGAATTTGCGCTTGTTGCAACAGCTAAGCTCGTAACCGTCATGGAAACGGCAGTCACGGCAGAAAGGACCTTCAGCACTTTCATGCCGGCAAGCCTTTTCATTTTCTTGTAGCCATTCATAATTTTCCCCTTTTCCGCAGCATATGTGCTTTTGAATGCCCATATGGCTGCTTTTCTATCATTAAGGCACCGATGCAAGCTTATTAAGCCTGCTTTAAGGCAGCCTTTTTGTTCTTGCAATTATATTAAATCATTTGCAAGTTACAATGAGGTTACAAATCAAAAAAATTATACATTAAAATTTAGTTTTTGAGATTTTCTACGTTTTGCACAAAAATTATGTGTTTTTTTCTACATTTTTGTTATCCCATACTATTTTGTTCCTTTCTCAAATTATATTTTCAAAATGATGTTG
>DNUB01000093.1:3005-3748 GCA_003508605.1 Oscillospiraceae bacterium
TTATATTTTCAAAATGATGTTGCATTAGTAACCGTTTTGTGCTATACTGCAACGTGTTAAATAATTAAAAAGGGATATTTTTCTTCTTTCGTTTCCGTCTGCCCTTTTTAACATTAAGCAGCCGCTTAATGAGAGGCGTGTCTTTATAAATAAACATCAAACGGATCAGCGGATTTTTGAGGGCGTGCTTCTGAATTTATAATTATACTTATGAAAAGAGGAAATTGTATGACTTATGAGCAAATCTTCGAGGCTGTAAAAAAATACTTTATTAAGGCAAATACTTCACACTTCACACAGGAATTCGCTTTTCAGTTCAATATAACAGGAGAAGGAGAGGGTATTTTTTATGCGGCTTATAAAAACGGCACTCTCTCCGTTGAGCCTTACGACTATATTGACAGGGACGTTATTTTTGAATGCGACGGCGAAACGATAAAGGAGATCGCAGCAGGAAAAACAGAGGTTATTGACGCAGTGAAGGCGGGCAGACTTGCCGTCGACGGCGACCATGAGGCGGCAAAGCAGCTTATGTTCTTAGTTAGCACCAAGAAGGAGACGGCTAAAAAGGAAACGCCTGCCAAAAAGGAAGCTGCAAAGCCCGCAAAAAAGCCGACAGCCAAGGAAGCACCCAAAAAGGAGACGGTTAAAGCCGCCAAGGAAACGGTAAAAGCAGACGTTAAGGAAGCTGCGAAGGCTGCCGTTAAGGAAACTCCCATAACCACCGTTAAGGAAACCGTAAA
>DNUB01000093.1:4019-4216 GCA_003508605.1 Oscillospiraceae bacterium
GCAGCGGGCAAGGAGTCTCCCAAGCCCTCCGCAAAAAAGAATACCAAGGCGTCTAAGGGTAAAAAGTAAGAGCCTGTCCACATAGGAATGGTCTGTTTTAAAAAATCAAAAAAGCTCAAGCCTGCAATTTTGCTTAAAATGTGCAAAATGCAGGCTTGTTTTTCTATGAAAGTCAGCACCCCGAATTTATGAAAAAT
>DNUB01000093.1:4501-7015 GCA_003508605.1 Oscillospiraceae bacterium
TATGAAAAATTCGGAGCATAAGCCAATCGGGGTTTCTGAGGTAGACACACTCCCCTGCCCCGGAACCGAATGAAGCCCGCCGCCTAATGGGGCTATCCCTTTTGGGTATGGCAAAAGGCGGGGGATATTCGGATTTTGATCTTATTGTTCCCCCGGCTTACTCCCCAATTTTTCCGCTTGACCTGCTGCCGAAGAGTCACAGCTTCCGATTCCCGCAGCCCTTTGGGGACAGTTTTTTCAAGGCTGCTTCCTCAGGAAGCGTCCTCCTCCATATGGTCGATTCTGTAAGGTCCTTTTTGAGTTTCCTTAAGCAAATCCTCGGAGTCGCCGGTATATTTGTATGAATAAATCACATTGTATCCGAATGAGGGTACCAAAGGCGAAACCTTTGAGGGCGGATATCGGTCGTCGTTTACACGGTAATGCGCCACACGCTCTCTTTGCTCTCCCTCCTCAAAATCGTAAATCGGACTTCCGAACAGCTCCCGATCCTTTTCACCGTCAAAAAGCCCCGCATTGGTAAGATATGTTGCCATAAGATCGGTAAAATATATAGGTGCATCGTTAAGCGCAAGCCGATCCGATGTTCTGCCCGCTTCCTTTATCATAAAAAGAGGGGTGGAGTTGGGATATTGGGTTATATTGTGCGAACCGTGGTCCGCCATTATAATAATAGTAGAATTGTCATATACTCCGAATTTTTTCAAATTATCCAGATATTTCCCCACCATATCAAAAAGATATTCGGCAGTATCCATAAAATTATCCCTGTCAAAGGGAGTATGAGCACCCCATGTATGTTCTACCACAAAATAATTCTTGCTGCTGTCGGCAAGCTCCATGGTTTCTATATCCCTTTCAAAATCGTCATTGTAAAAATTAAAGCTTCCTCCCCTGCTGAAATTGCGGTTTATATCCAGATCGTCCACCGTAAAAAATCTTTTTAGGGCAAAGGGCATTGCACGATAGGCGGTAAGTCGGCTAAAGTCGTTTACAACGCCCATATATGCGGTTACGGAATTTTTAACCGAGCTTGACTTTATATTGTCGATTCTTCCCTCCAGCAGAGATAAGTCCCATGAAGCGTCCACAAAGAAATTCATTTTATAATTTGCGTCATGAAATCTTTTGAAAAACTCTATGCCGCTCTCGCAGCTCCAGGCGTCGTGATTCCACTTGTCGACCTCGTAAATCGGAAGCTCCTCATATCCCGAAAAAATTTGTGTAAAGGATTGGAAGGTGGAATCAAAAAAGCTGCAGGTGTTTGTGTAAACGGTAAAATCCTCGTAGCCTTCAAAAATCTCGGGCTTGTCCTTCAGGGCGGCTTTTATGTACTCGTTGTCGGTTGCGTCAAGGACAATGGTTATAATATTTTTCTTTGACGAAACGGTATATTGCTCATCACCCGATAGAAAAAGAGTATTCCTTTCGAACATTTCTCCGTTGGAGGCAATGGCTAAAATTATTAAGGAAACGCCTTCAATAAGCCCCACAAAAAGAGGGATCTTTTTTACGATGATTTTCCAAAGCTTGCGGGATATAAACTGAAGCACAAAGGGAAGTGCGAGATAGACCAAAAGAATCACCGAGCTTATGACGGAAAAATCCGTGTAATCCTCCCATTTCATAGCTTCTCCGTCAAGTAAGCCCAGGTTGCTGTTTAAAAAAGTGCATTGAATAAAAATACACAGATTTATCCCTGCCAGCAGCGAAAGATAAAGATTTAAAAATTTTTCGTTAAGAAGCAGACTTATCGCCTCGGCTATCAGAATTACCGCAAAAAAGGGAATGAACATAAAGAATATAAAATCCTGATATGCGAAATCGAAGTTTTTAAGATTGTTGATAAAGGAATCGCTGGGAAGATAAATAAACAGTGTGAAGGCAAGGGCAGCTGCGCCAAATGCGGAAAAAGCCAGGTTTTTAAAGTGCAGGCGTCCGTCGCAGCCGTATCTGAAAAACAGGGACAGCAGAATATTTAGGCAGTTAAAAAATATAAGAGCGGCGGCAACGCTTACGGATAAGCTTTTAAAAGAGAAAAAGCACCATATAAAGATCAAAACGCTGAGTCCCGCCGTCATAACATAGCCCAAAACCGAATTTGTGAGCATTACCTTATCCAGACCAAGCAGAAAGAACAATACCGCAGCAGCCGCACAGCAGGCAATATCCAACGCAATAATCAGACCAATGTTTATGTCAAGGCTCCAGATCAGCAATAAAAAAGGGAATATTAAAAATGCCAATAAGGGTATTTGCAAATTTTTTATAATTTTTTCCGACGTATTCAGATTCTTTAATATGAACATTTATGAAATCCTTTCAATTTAAATATTTTGATCGGAACCCCAAGCCTTCGCTTAAGCTGCAGACAAAAGCATAATCTGAAGCTGTCGCCTGCTTTAGGACCGCTGCATTCCGCAGCCATATAATACGATACAATGTTCTTGAGCATTAGGAGAATAACTTCCTATTTCCGCAGTCTGAAAATATTATATCATAAGAAGAGAATTT
>DNUB01000031.1:0-4001 GCA_003508605.1 Oscillospiraceae bacterium
GGGGACATCGGATTTTGATTATTCAAATATTTATCCAAATAATCGATCCACTCCGGAACGTTTTCTTCTTCAAAAAAGCGATAGAGAAACTTGATCATTATTTCATGCCTCTCTATCGCCTCTTTTTTTCCGGAATCGGTCAACATCAGACTCTTTAATTTCAATAATTTCTCGAACATATGAGTAACAACGGTTCCGCTCTTTTTTGCCATATAATCGGCCGCCGACATATTTAATGCGGGGAATATGTTTTTATCAAAAAATAAATTGCCGTGAGCTAAATTGTATTGATAGCTGCGAAGTATTCCCGTAGCACCAATGCTGTCACACATATCGGCATCCGATACTATCATTCCCTCAAGCGTTACCGGACTGATGCCTTTTAATCTTTTGCTGTAACCGATAGTTTTAACGGCGTTTAAAACCTGCTCTTTAATACTGCCTGCAACGGAACATTGCTCTAAAATTTTTTCGGCATTTGTTAATTTATCATCATCTTTAACTCCAAACAATTTATAATCATCGACATCATGCAGTAATGCTGTCAAAGCAACTGTTTCCTCATCGGCTTTTTCCGTTTTGGCAAATTTCAAGGACATTTTTAAAACTCTTTCAACATGTTCCATACCATGACCGGAATTATCCTTGCCCAATAACCTGCATACTTGTTTTCTTACTTCTTCCGTCATTGCGAATACCTTATCAAAGTCCTTTCTCTCTAAGACTGCTGATCAGCCCGACGTAAAACTCCCTGACATCAAATCCCTTGATATTCTCTCGATTAAGATCGATCATATCTCCATGAGAAATCCCCCTTAATCCCCCCGGAGTAAGCAGCGTATAATCCTCTCCGAACTTAAAGGAAGGCTCGGAGACCAATCCGTCGTTAGGTCCGTCAAAATATTTCACCATATGATAGGTAAAGTTAAGAGGAAACTTTCCCCCCACTGCGCTTTTTAAAAGCGAGCCTACGCTTTGCTTATAAATGCTGTCCGGAACTGTCAGCTCATTATCATATGCCTTGCAGATATCCGCCCTCAGATCCGAAACCGCCGCCAGAAAATCGGGTTTTTGATCCCCCAATTTTGCCGCAGCGGCATTATATCCCGCCGCAACGGTCTTCTGCATTTTTTCGGGAAGCTTGGTTAAAAGATACTCGGCAAACAGACAGCCTCTGTGAGGCGTGTTTATTGTGGTAAGGGACGCCACCATATGGGAAACGCCGCATTTTGCAATAGCATAGCGGCAATCCAATCCTCCCTTTGAGTGAGCGATAATATTCACCTTGGAGCAGCCGCTTTCCGCAATAACTCCCCTTATTCTTGCCGCCAGCTCTTCCCCGCTGTCCCGAACCGAGGCGGCGGACTGGTGATTTCCGTAATAGATCCTGCCGCCGTTTTTTATTATTTCCTCGGGGATTCTTCCCCAATAGTTCAAATGCTCAAAGTCACGGAAAAAAACGCCGTGTACAAAAAGAAGGGGGTATTTTGTGCGGCAGATTTCCTCTGCTTTTCTTTTTTCATTAAGCTCTGCCTTATCCTTTTCAAAATAAATTTCCTCGGAAACCGTTGAAATTATTCTTCTCAGCATAATAAGGTTCACAACGGGCAATAAGCCCAACATTACGCCTACTATCCTTTTCCGTATTCCCAACTGCACCGAAGCGGCGTAAACGGAGATCATACCGTTCCAGAACATTATAAAAAGCGTAATACAGCAGACCAAAACGCTCCAGAGCAGATCCGCCCAGCTGTCGGGCAAAAGGGTTACCGCCAAATAAATATGAGCCGCAGCCGACAATATCAGCGACCATACAAAGCTTTTTAAGCAAATTACGCCGTGATGACAAACCTTTAATCTCAGGGAGGGTATTTTTAAGCCGAAAACAAGCGGCATAGCATTTACCGCAATTCCGCCTATTATAAACAGCCACAGCAAAAGCAGATAAGCCCCGCCCTCCATAAAGCCTCTTGCGCAGGCTAAGGCGGCTGTAAGTATTCCTATCAGAATTGAAATAATGTTGTCGGATAATTTAGCTTTTTTCATATTTTTTTATAACCCTTTTAAAAAACCGCACAAGACTTTTTTACTTGTGCGGTTTTGCTTTGGAATTGGTTTCCTTATTGTTTTACTTACAGCAATCCGGGATAATTCTCTCGACTCTCTCTTTGGATACTGCGTGTTCTTCCTCTCTTCTGCCGCATTTGGGGCAGATATCGCCGATAATTCCCGTATATCCGCAAACGGAATCACGATCGACAGGATGGTTGATGGAGCCGTAGCCTACGCCGCTTTCCTTCATACAGCGGATAACCTGCTCAAATGCGTCAAGATTTTGCAGCGGATCTCCGTCAAGCTCGATATAGCTGATATGTCCCGCATTGGTAAGGGCGTGATAAGGAGCCTCCAGCTTGATCTTTGAAAAAGCGTCGATTTTATGGTATACGGGAATATGGAAGGAATTGGTGTAATATTCTCTGTCGGTAATTCCCTTTATTTCACCGAAACGCTTCTGATCCTTTCTGATAAAGGTACCCGAAAGTCCCTCGGCGGGAGTGGCGAGGAGGGAAAAATTCATGCCCGTTCTCTTGCTTTCCTCGTCCATTCTCTGGCGCATTCTTCCCACAATGCGAAGTCCCAGCTCCTGAGCCTCCGGGCTTTCACCGTGATGTACGCCGATAAGTGCCTTTAAGCACTCTGCAAGTCCGATAAAGCCCATGGAAAGCGTTCCGTGCTTTAAAATCTCCTCAACGCTGTCGTCGATTCCCAGCTTATCGGAATCTATCCATACGCCCTGTCCCATAAGGAAGGGATAGTTTTTCACCTTTTTCTGAGCCTGAATTTTAAAGCGGTACTTAAGCTGATCCACTACCAGATTCATTCTGTCCTCCAAAAGCTCGAAGAACTTGACCACGTCGTGCTCCGCTAAAATAGCAAGACGGGGAAGATTAACGGAGGTAAAGCTTAAATTTCCCCTGCCCGTTACGATTTCCCTTGAGGGATCGTAAACGTTGCCGATAACACGGGTACGGCAGCCCATATATGCTATCTCGGTGTTGTAATCGCCGGGCTTGTAGTACTGTAAATTAAAGGGTGCGTCAATAAAGGAGAAGTTGGGGAACAAACGCTTTGCGCTCACTCTGCACGCCAGCTTGAACAAATTGTAGTTAGGGTCGCCCTCGTTATAATTGATACCCTCCTTAACCTTGAAAATATGGATCGGGAATATGGGGGTTTCGCCGTTGCCCAAGCCCGCTTCCTCCGCCAAAAGGATATTTTTTATAACCATCTGACCCTCTATGCTGGTGTCGGTGCCGTAGTTAATGGAGCTGAAGGGAGTTTGCGCCCCCGCACGGCTGTTCATGGTGTTAAGGTTGTGAACAAGAGCCTCCATTGCCTGATAAGTGGCTCTGTCCGTTTCCTTAAAGGTTAATTTTTTGGCAAGCTCCTGTATATTGCCCGCCGCCTTTTCGTCTCCCAGTATTTCGGCAAGAAAGGGCTTTTCCTTTGCACAAAAGCCGCTTTTATCGGACAGCTCGGGAATAATCCCCTCTTCCGCCAGCTTGTCAGCGTATGCTTTAACGGACCTTTCGATCTCCTCAAGATCGGTCCTGCCCATTTCAAAGCCTATGCCCCTGATAATATTCTTTATATAAAGCTGTTTATAAGTCTTTTTAACGCCCTCCGCCATAGCGTAATCAAAGTTGGGGATCGACTGTCCGCCGTGCTGATCGTTCTGATTGCTCTGAATCGCAATACAGGCCAATGCGGAATAGCTGCCTATATTGTTGGGTTCTCTCAGTATGCCGTGACCTGTTGAGAAACCGTTATTAAACAGCTTAATAAGATCAATCTGGCAGCAGGTGGTTGTAAGAGTGAAGAAGTCTAAATCGTGTATATGTATATCTCCGTCGATATGTGCCTTGGACTGTTCGGGAGGAAGCACATACATTTCATTAAACTGCTTTGCGCCCTCCGAGCCGTATTTCAGCATTGTGCCC
>DNUB01000031.1:4276-4928 GCA_003508605.1 Oscillospiraceae bacterium
GAGCCGTATTTCAGCATTGTGCCCATGGCGGTATCACCGTCTATATTGGCGTTTTCACGCTTCATATCGCTTTCTATGGCAGGCTTAAAGGTAAGATCCTCATAAATCTTCATCAGCCCCGTATTCATTTCGCGAATGCGCGTCCTGTCCGCACGGTAAAGAATATAAGCCTTTGCAGTCTTGGCGTGACCGTTTTCCACAAGCACCTTTTCGACGGTGTCCTGCACATGCTCAACGGTAGGAGGGTTAGCACCGCTGAAATTCTCCTTTTCCAGCATCTCACAAACCTTTTCCGCAAGGTTCTCCGCCGATTCGTAATCATTGCCGCCTACGGCTCGTGCAGCCTTGTATATAGCGTCGGTGATTTTATCTACACTGAACGGTACTGTTCTTCCGTCTCTTTTTTGAATTTTTGTAATCATTGATACCCTCCGATATTTCCTTATGCATAATAATCGCATTATTGGTTCACAATATATAGTATTATTTAATGCGACATCATATATTATATTGCGTTTTTTGCCTTTTGTCAATATAAACGGCAGAATAACGCTTGTCTAATTTTACCATACGATTTTGTTGATATTATACAAAACCCGACCGGAGTCTTACTTCCAATCGGGTTTTGAGTTTCAATGAGGGGCAACGCCCC
>DNUB01000029.1:0-2167 GCA_003508605.1 Oscillospiraceae bacterium
TCGGGGCACTGCCCCTCATTGAAACGGAGGAAAGTATGATAGAAACTGTTGCTTCCTGCTGCCTTACCGTAGACGAAAAGGCAGTTATTAAGAAAAATCGCTTAATGCCAAAGGAAACAGTGGAGGGACAAAAGAGAATTGCCATAGTTACAGGTATTCACGGAGACGAACTCGAGGGACAGTATATCTGCTATGAGCTTATACGCCGTATAAACAGAGGTTTTTCCGATCTTAACGGCATTGTTGACGTATATCCGATGCTGAATCCTTTGGGTGCGGATTCTGTTTCAAGGCAGATTCCTCTGTATGATTTGGATATGAACAAGATTTTTCCCGGCGATGAGAATACTACTCCCTGGGAGCTTATGGCGGGCAAGGTTGTGGAGGATATCAGGGGTGCGGATTTATGTATCGATATTCATTCCAGTGATATTTTTTTAAAGGAAATTCCTCAGGTGCGGATAAGCCCTGAAAATTCGGTTAAGCTGCTTCCTTATGCCAAGCTGCTTAATGCGGATTTTGTGTGGGTCGGCAACAGCTCGGCGGTGCGCCCCTCTTCACTGTCTTACGCGCTGAATAAAATGGGAACTCCATGCCTTGTAGTGGAAATGGGCGAGGGAATGAAAATAGTCAAGGAATACGGAGACCGTATTCTCGAAGGCATATTTGCTCTTATGTCCGAACTCGGAATATGGACGGGCGAGGTTGGTCAGGTGTCAAATCCCATAGTTTCCAGCGACGGGGAAGTGACATTTATTCACTGCAATAAAAGCGGGGTTTTTATGCCCTCCGTTGAAAATTGGATAGGGATATGCAAGGGTGATCATTTGGGCGATGTGCTTAATGTTTTTACGGGGGAGATAGAAGAAGAGATATTTTCTCCCGTTTCGGGAATGGTGTTCACTATGAGGGAATATCCCGTAGTTTCCGAGGGCAGTTTGATCGTGAGAGTTTTGGGGGGCAGAAGATGATAAAGGATACTGTTTACAGATTTTCATCAGCTTACAGAGGGGATTTCAAGGTAAGTGCCTATCACTTTAACAAGGGGGAAAAATCCTGCTGTATAGTTGGAGCTCTGAGAGGAAACGAGATTCAGCAGCTTTATATTTGCTCTAAGCTTATCAGGGCACTTGGCAATCTGGAAAAGCAATGCAGGATAAGCTATAATCATGAAATCACCGTTATACCCTGTGTTAATCCATTTTCAATGAACGTGGGGAAAAAATTCTGGTGTAACGATAACAGGGATATAAATCGGGATTTTCCTGGCAGTAAAACGGGAGAACCTACTCAAAGAATAGCCTCAGAGGTGCTGAACGCAGTAAGCGGTTATCAGTACGGCATACATTTTGCTTCCTTTTATATTCAGGGCGATTTTATACCGCATGTGAGAATGATGGAGACGGGAAAGGAAAACAAGAGCCTTGCAAATCTTTTCGGTATGCCCTATGCGGTTTTAAGAAATCCCAAAAACTTTGACGAAAACACGCTTAACTATAATTGGCAGATGAACGGCACCAGCGCATTTTCCGTTTATACCAACGAAACGGAAAATATTGACGAGAAAAGTGCGGATTTGGCGGTTGCCTCGGTACTGCGTTTCCTTTCCAGAATGGGGATTATTAAATATCATTGTCACGGCGGGTATATGACCGCCACCATTGAAGAAAGCAGCCTGATGTCCGTAAGGTCCTCCGCAGGCGGCATTTACCGCAGAATCAAGCAGCCGGGCGACGAAACGGTACAGGGAGAGGTAATGGCGGAGATACTCCACCCCTATGAAAATACTGTTTTGGAGGAGATTAAGGCTCCGTGCAGCGGGGTTGTGTTTTTTGCTCATAAGTCGCCGCTGGTATCGGAATCGACCGTGGTTTATAGGGTGATAAAACGAATTAAAAATTAAAAATTTATGCTGTTTTTTAATCAGATTGCGGGCAAATTTGCGAAAAGTCCGTGCTTGTGCGGGGAAACTTGCCGCAGCTGTATGCGATACGGCAAGGCAGATTTGCGAAGATATAAACGCAGAATTTGTGCAAAGTTGTCTATAAGATGATTAAGAATTAGTATAACACCGTACAAAGCATAATACCGCACAAAGCTCCGCAAGGACGCGGAGATAACAAAGCGTTCATAAATCCCCTCTAAGACCCCTTTTATTCCGAAAAAG
>DNUB01000029.1:2466-2663 GCA_003508605.1 Oscillospiraceae bacterium
AAGACCCCTTTTATTCCGAAAAAGTAATGTTCGGGCTTTTCCAACAGTATAGGGGACTGTAAAATACAGTCCCTTCAGTCTGTTGAAAAAGCTTATGCCGAAACTTTACGGATTGCAGACAAAGTCTGCAATCCGTAAAGAATAGTATAAACGGTAACGGTATTACGCACCTTCGGATTTTTTAATTCCAAAAAATA
>DNUB01000014.1 GCA_003508605.1 Oscillospiraceae bacterium
CGGGGCGTTGCCCCTCATTGAATAGCCTTAAAATCGAGGCGGAGCAATGCTCCGTCCGATTTTTGTTTTTGGCGGCAAGCAGCCAAAAACGGCGTCCGCTTGTCGAAAAACAATCTGTTCTCAGGGTTTTTCGACAAGCAGAAAGGAATCAGGGTAACCCTGATTCCTTTAAAACTATTGGGGAGAAAAACAATGAAAAATCTTTTAAAGCTTTTTATCTTAACAATCCCTATGCTTACGCTGTAGTACCGGCAGCCGCAGTCGTACCGGCAGGTGCGTCTGTGCCCACAGGCATAGTTGCAAGATTTCCCGAAGCGTTTTGCTTCATAAGCTCACGGTATTCGTCCAAATATGCTTCAACGGTGTTTGAATTTTGCTCTACAATCTGTGTATAGCTGAAATCGCCGAATACGGGACCGTCAAGCAAGGGAGTTTCGCCTGTCTGGAACATTTTGGTTACATCGTCGTTAAAGCCGTAGCAGTTATCAAACAGCATAGTAAATCTTCCGTCCGTGCTTCTGAGCTCCATAAACAAATCATATACCTTGGAATCCCAGACTACCTTATACTTTTCCTCACGGGGAGTGCCGCAAACGGGACATTCGATCACGCCTGCCTCGTCCTCTTCCTTTGTATAAATATGTCTGCCGTTCTTATCTGCGTTTTCGGAGGTGTCTCCGCATTCCTTATTGGCACATTTTGTTTTGTAAATAGGAGTATCGTCAAGAGCCTCTTCCTTAGCCTTGGCTATGTTTTCGGGATCGATTTCTTCCGTGCGGAGGAGGGTTATCCAGTCAACTGCGCCCTTAACGTTGGGTGCGCCGGAAGGAATAAGATATCCGAAGGTATCGATGCCATGATAGTAGGTGTCGGAATTATCGTCTCTCGGATAAGGAACAAACTTCATCTCGTTGTCGATTCCCTTTTTGTCCAAGGCTTCCTTGGCAGCGGGATAGGTCCAGGAGGGATCCATACCCAAGAACAAAAGGTTGCCATCGACAAATGCCGCTTCGGGAGCTTCATAGCCGTTTGTGTGGCCGGTTTCCGTATTCTGGGCTTCGGTAACGCCTGCAAGTCCGTTTTTGTGTAATTTTTCCAGCCACTGCATGCAGCGGGTAACGTCCTGATCCTTCAGATTGCAGGTGATCGTGTCATTGCTAACATCGACAATCTTTTTTCCTGTGGTAAGCGTAAAGGGCATACCGCCTACGCCGTTGTATCCGATATGGTTGGAATCCTTGTTGCACCAATCCGTAAGAAGCTGCTCAAATGCGCTCCATGTCCACTGATTCTTTTCCAGCAGCTCCATAGGATCCGTAAGGTTGGCCTCTTGGAAGACAATAGCGTTATAGTTAAGCCCAAAGTTTGTCTTTAACTGATAGGGGAAGTAGTAGTGCTTGCCGTTATACATAAACTGATCTGCAACATCCTTTATATCCTTCCACAAATCGCTGTTGGCGTCAATATAATCATCCAGCGGAGTGTAAACGTTATAGCTCATGGCATGGGGGAAGCTTCTCCACTCATAACGAACCAAATCGGGAGAGCTGCCGGTGGAAACCATAGTGCCCAGCTTTTCAAAATACTCGTTGCCGCTTCCGGTCAGAGAAACCTCAATGGTTCCGCCGTACTGCGTCTCAAATTTTGAAAGCATTACCTCGCTGGCGTCCGTAAAGTTAGTTTCATAAGTAAGGTAAATAAGATGGCCTGTCGGTGCGTTGGAGTCGATGGGGGGTGCGGTTCCTTCCGCAAAGGAAATATCCGCACCGCCGGTGCTGTCGCCGCCGCCGTTTGTATCTTCGGGGGTTTTCTGCGACTGATCGCATGCGGTCAAGCCCAATGCCAATGCACAGGTCAATGATATCGCAAGAATTTTCTTAAAGGTTTTGTTCATTTTATCCTCCTTTTAATATTCGGTTTACCCTTATTTATACCTGTAAATCGGGAATAAATAAGGGGAAAAGACATTTTGCCCGCAATGTACGGCTGCATAAAATCGGCAGCTTATGCAATCGATTACATTACACAATAAGTTTAACATATATTTATTTTTAATTCAACGTACAAAACATCTGATTTTTAAAAAATATATTTGTTGATTTTACACAAGTTTTTAAACTCGGATTTTATCTTGCCAATTTTTATTTTAGAATTGAAGCCGATATTTCAAAAGCGTTAGTTCTCCATGATAACGGCATACTTTCAAAACCAAAATATTGCCAAAGGGAAAAATATGTGATATACTTAAGACAGTGCCGCACACACAGAACACACAGACATCGGGCGGTTATTGTGCGGGCTGCCTTAAACGGCTTATACTTATGCTTATGCAAAGGAGAATACTGTTGCGTATAGTAATGCTTATTGAGAATACCGCCGTATCCTCAAGGCTTCTGGTGGAACACGGCATGTCCCTTTATATCGAATTTGAGGGAAGGGTATGTATTTTCGGCACGGGAGCAAGCTCCAAGCTTATCAACAACGCCAAGAGGATGAATTTATCCCTGGAAAATGTCGAAGCCATAATAATTCCTCACAATCACCTTGCTTACACCGGCGGAATAGACCATCTCGTACAGATAAACCCTAAAGTAAGGATATTTGCCCTGAAGGCCGCCGACTGCCGCCCGGTAAAGAAAAAGGGTCCCTTTTATTCATCAATGGGAAATCTTTCGGATAAAATAAAAAAGCACAGGGAAAATTTTGTTCTTTTTAAAAGCTTTCAGCAGGTGTTCGAAGGATTTTTTCTTATGAAGAACGAAATAGAGGACGATCTTTTCTGCATCACCGAAAAGACCTGGAGGGTGCAGAGCGGGAACGATTATCCGCCCGACGGGCTGGAGCATGAATGCTTTGGCGTTTTGTTCCCCTACGGCGACAGAAGGAAGGGCTGCATCATTTTAGGCGGCTGCGCTCACTGCGGACTGCCCAATATGATAAGGACGGTAAAAAAGAACTGGGGCGACATTCCCGTTATCTCCATAGTTACGGGGCTGCACTTTATGGACGAAAATCCCAAAAAGCTTACGGTGGATTCCGATTTTTTAAAAAGAACGGCCGAGGCTGTAAGGGAGGAAAACACAGGCGCAATCTACACCTGTCACTGTACCGGGCTTAAGGGCTATGAGGAGCTGAAAACCTATCTCGGAACTCAGCTGCAGTATCTGCAGACGGGGGAGGAATTAAGCTTTTGATTAAAAATATCGGCAGCAAAAAAGCGGTGACGCTGCGCCTTTTTTAAACAAAATATAATCAAAATCCGATGT
>DNUB01000311.1 GCA_003508605.1 Oscillospiraceae bacterium
AAAATCACCAAAAGCCAACGCAGTTCAAAAAGCCAACGCAGTAAAAAAGCCAACGCAGTAAAAAAGCCAACCCTCAAAGCGATTATAAAAATAAAACCGCCCACCGCAAGGTGAAAAATACCGTTAACAAATCCATTACGACCTTCGGAGCAGAACCTTAAACAGCCTCCACATTGACAAACCCCATCATAATTGCTATAATAAAAGGAAATAACCGCCAAATAAGAGGTAAATATGAGCAAACACACAATAAACATGATGTCCCAAGCCACCAGCGTAAAGGGTCAGGGCGTAGGCTCTGCTTATATGGAGCAAGTAAAGCTTGTAAAGGAAGGTCTTGGCGATAAATTTGAAATATACGAAAATAAGCATATGGCGGCGGATATTACCCACTATCATACCTTTAACCCCACCTACTTCCTTTTAAAGCCCCTGCGCTGCCGCAAGGGCACGTCTGTCTGTTATGTTCACACCCTTCCCGAAACTATGGATAAAAGCATACAGATACCGAAATGGGCAAGAAAAATATTTTATGCCTATATAATAAAATTTTACAAAATAATGGATCATCTGGTGGTGGTGAACCCCTACTTTATAGACGCACTCGAAAAATACGGCGTTAAAAGAGAAAGGGTAACCTATATTCCAAACTTTGTTGATACCGAACAGTTTCACCCGCTTTCATCGGATAAAAGAGCGGAAATAAGGGAAAAATACGGTATAGATAAGGATAAATTTACTGTTCTATGCGCAGGACAGCTGCAGGTGCGCAAGGGAGCTTTTGATTTTCTTAAATGTGCGGAGCTTATGCCCGATGTGCAGTTTGTGTGGGCAGGCGGCTTTAGCTTCGGCAAGCTTTCCGACGGATATGAAGAATTAAAAAAGGTTGTGGAAAATCCTCCCGCCAACGTAAGGTTTTTGGGAATTGTGGAAAGGGAGGATATGAACGGAGTTTATAATGCGGCAGACGTTATGTTTTTGCCCTCCTATGACGAGCTTTTTCCTATGACAATTCTTGAGGCTATGTGCGTTAATGTGCCTGTCTTGCTTAGAAGGCTGCCCATTTATGATAATATCCTTTTTGATTTTTACCGTGCCGAGGACAATGTAGAGGGCTTTGTAGGCACACTTAACAGGCTTAAGGAGGATAAGGAATTTTATAATAAGGCCGCTGCCGATTCCAAAAGAGGAAACGAGTATTACAAGAAGGAAAGCGTATTAAAGATGTGGGACGATTATTATACCTCTGTTTTAAAAAAGTAAAAACATAAATTATTTGAATATTCAAATTTACAGTTTCAATAATCAAAATCCGGGTGTCACCCGCCTTTTGCCATAAGCAAAATGCAAAGTTCTTATTGGGCGGCGGGCGTCATTCAGTCTTTCAGGGAGGACCCGATTCCCCGCTGAAACCCTGAGGGTCTTACGTCACGGATTTTTCATAAATTCGGGACACTGCCACTCATTGAATAAGGAAAAGGGGAGAAATGAGAAAAAAATCCAAAAGGTTAAATCTAATAATATGCGGAGCCGCATTTGTTATAATGATCGTATTTTTATTTTTCGTGGACGATCCGAAAGAAATATGGAAAGCGATTTGCAGCGCAAGCCCTTTATATATGCTGCTCACGGCTGTGTGTATGCTGATATATTGGTTTTTGGAGGGAGTGATTCTCCATTTGGTAACAAAGGAGGTTCATTCGGAACAGACATTTAAAAACAGTCTTTCGATTTCCATGATAGGTCAGTATTTTAACTGCATAACTCCCTTTGCTTCGGGAGGACAGCCTATACAGGCCTATTATCTTATGAAATTCGGCGTTCCCTTAGGCTCGGCATTAACGGCACTGTTAAGCAAGTTTATTGTGTATCAGGCTATGCTTACTATTTATTCGGCAATTATTCTTATATTTAAGCTGCGCTATGTTGTTGAAACCAATCCGCTTATGATGCCCCTGGTAGTTATCGGATTCATTATAAATACCGCTGTTATAGCCGCTCTTTTAATGCTGGCATTTTTCCGCAAGCCAACTGTAAAAATTGCCCATTTTGCCATAAGGCTCCTCGGCAAGCTCCGCATAATAAAGAATGTTGACGCAAAGCTGAAATTTGTCGATGATGAAATGGAAATGTATTATAAAAATTTCCAGTTTATAAAAAAGCGTCCTGCGCTGATTTTTAAAATGTGCTTATTCACACTTATACAGCTTACCATATATTTCAGCATTTCTTTTATAATATATCTTGCATTCGGACTAAGCGGCACGGATTACATTACCGTTATTTCCTGTCAGGCGTTTATTTTGATGATTTCCGCTTTTGTACCGCTGCCCGGAGCGTTAGGTGCGGCTGAGGGCAGCTATGTGCTGTTTTTTAAAGGGATTTTCGGCAGCTATGTTAATCTTTCAACCGTGATCTGGCGGTTCTTAACCTTTTATATGGCAATTATTGTAGGTATGGTTTTTTCGGTTCTTGTGAACAAGAAGGGAAGCTTTGCTCCTCCGGAAGAAAATATTCCGGGGATAACGTCACAAGAAAAATGATATGGAATAAAGAACCGGCTAAAAGAGGCATAAACGGAATTTGACCTGTGAGCAGACCGTTGTGCTTTTTGTATGAAAACTTTTTAACGGAAAAGGCAGATTTTGAAAATGAACTTTAATAATGCAAGGTTTTTGACTTCCTACGGAAAATTCAGTCAGATACCCGAATCGGAACGAACAGAGATTGCCTTTGCAGGACGCTCGAATGTCGGCAAATCCTCTTTGATAAATAAGATTTTAGGCAGAAAGTCATTGGCAAGAGTAAGCGCAACCCCAGGAAAAACCGCTACAATCAACTTTTTTGAGCTGGAGAGCATTTATATTGTGGATTTGCCGGGCTACGGCTATGCCAAGGTCTCAAAAACCGAAAAACAGCGTTGGTCGTCTCTTATTGAGGGATATCTTCAAGCGGACAGGCAGCTTGATCTGGTTTTTCAGCTGGTGGATTTCCGACACCCGCCTACGTCGGATGATATTTTAATGATAAATTTTCTTATAGATTCGGAAATACCCTTTGTTGTAGTACTTACCAAGGCGGACAAGCTGAAAAAGAAACAAAGGGCGGAGCGGCTGGAGAAGCTGCAAGGTGAATTGCCCTGTGCGGATCAGATAACCGTTATTCCCTTTTCCGCCGAAACGGGGGAAGGCGTGGAGGAAATCAGAAGAATAATTGAGGATATTGCAGAGGAGACGGATAATATATAGCAGTTTCCGATATCCTTTAGGGCAGCGAGCACAAGGACGTTAGGCGGTCGTTGTGCGGCGCTGCCCTAACAGAATCCGTTGACAAGTGCAAATTAAATTATTTTTAACTGCAGTGTCCTAAAATCGGCTTGCTGATTTTATGTGAACATAATACCGTGAGAATTTACGCAAACATAATACAGGTATAAATTTATTGTTTTTGCTTGACAAAACAAAAAAAACGAGCTATAATATGAATTGTTTCTTGCCGCTGTGGTGGAATAGGCAGACACAAGGGACTTAAAATCCCTCG
>DNUB01000046.1:0-5319 GCA_003508605.1 Oscillospiraceae bacterium
CTGAATCGCCTCACGGTCAGTGTCGTTCTGATAAGTACCATTATTTTCCTGATACTGCCTACTTATCCTCCCAAAAACCTCAAAACAGCAAAAAATCGCCTTGTCCCCGAAGGGTCAAGGCGGTTTTTTATTATCCTTTTATAACCGCTTTACTTCTTATCCTTGCTGAGATACTTATAAAGCGTCTCCACAAGAATACCTATCTGCGGCTTTGAGAATTGCTCGTCTGCGCCGATGCTTTCGCCCTTTATCCTCATCTGCTCGTTGATAAGCGAGCTGAACAGGAAAACGGGTATCTGCTTCATAACAGGGTCGTCCTTTATTCTCTTGGTAAGGTGATGTCCGTCCATCTGCGGCATTTCGATATCGGAAATAAGCAGGGCTACCTCCTTGCGGATATCGTCGCCCTTTTCCTTAAAGCCGCTGATATAGTCGAAAGCGTCCTTGCCGTTGGTGAAGGACATTACGTTTCTGAAGCCTGCGGTGTGCAGGGTGTCCATTATCATCTTGTTAAGCAGCGAGCTGTCCTCCGCAATAACGATATGGCTTGTGAAATCCACCGACTCCATTTTCTTCAGCTTATCCATACCCGATGTGTCAAGACCCGCCGACTTGTTAATATCCGCAACGATTCTTTCAAAGTCGAGAATAAGGATCATTCCGTCCTCAAGCTTTGCAACGCCCGTAATCAGTCCGCCGTTTTCGTTCTGCGCAACTGAGGGCGGCTTCTCGATGCTTGCCCAGCTCAGCTTTACAATACCGTTTACCGAGCTTACATGAAACGCCACATGCATACCGTTAAACTCGCATATGATCATCATACCCTCGGAATCCTCGTCCTGAGGGGATTTAAGAACCTTGTGCAGATCTACCACGGTGATAAGGATATCACGGGGCATAAATATGCCCTCCACGGCGTCGGGGGCGTCCGGCATGGGCGTAACGGTGGAATAGCGCATCATTTCGCTGACCTTGGCAATATTTATTCCAAAACACTTTTTGCCCACATAAAATTTCAGAAGCTCTAATTCGTTAGTGCCGCTTTCAAGCAGAATACCTGTATCCATAGCAATCCTCCGATATTATGTAAATTGTGCTTAGTGTGCTTTTTTTATTATACTACATTTTAAAAGGGATTTCAAGAGCTTTGCCTAAAAAAGCTCAAAAGCCGCTTAAGAGTCGGTATTTGCCGCACCTTAAAACGGAAAAAACCGCAAATAATATTTTTTATCGGCACTAACGGATTATTCAAGCTCAAAGGCTCCCGTATAAAGCCTGTAATACTGCCCCTTCTCCTCGATAAGCTTCTGATGGCTGCCCCTTTCGATAATCCTTCCGTGGTCAAGCACCATAATTACATCGGAGTTCTGCACGGTGGAAAGCCTGTGAGCGATTACAAAAACGGTTCTGCCCTTCATCAGTGCGTCCATTCCCCTCTGCACTATCGCCTCCGTTCTTGTGTCGATGGAGGAGGTTGCCTCGTCAAGTATCATAACGGGCGGGTTCGCAACTGCCGCTCTCGCAATAGCCAAAAGCTGTCTTTGACCCTGTGAGAGATTTGCGCCGTTGCCGCTGAGCTGGGTGTTGTAGCCCTCGGGCAGTCTTGTGATAAAATCGTCTGCTCCCGCAAGCTTCGCCGCCCCGATACACTCCTCGTCGGAGGCGTCAAGCTTGCCGTAGCGGATATTATCCATAACCGTGCCGGTAAAAAGGTTTGTGTCCTGCAAAACTATGCCCAGCGAGTGACGGAGATCGGCTTTCTTTATTTTGTTTATATTGATTCCGTCATAGCGTATCTTTCCGTCCGCAATATCGTAAAATCTGTTTATCAGATTGGTAATGGTGGTCTTTCCTGCGCCCGTCGCTCCCACGAAAGCGACCTTTTGTCCCGGCTCGGCGTAAATGGTTACGTCATGGAGAACCGTTTTGCCCTCCTCATAGGCAAAATCTACGTCAAACAGGCGTACGTCTCCCGTAAGCCTTGTATAGGTAACCGAGCCGTCCTCCGAATGGGGGTGCTTCCAGGCCCACAAGCCCGTTCTTTCCTCGCACTCGGTAATAACGCCCTTTTCCTCCCTTGCATTAACAAGAGTAACATAGCCCTCGTCGGTTTCAGGCTCCTGATCCATAAGCTCGAAAATACGCTGTGCGCCCGCAATACCCATTACCACCGAGTTTATCTGGAAGGAAACCTGACCGATGTTTCCCGCAAACTGCTTAGTCATATTAAGGAAGGGCACGGTTACGCTTATGCTGAACGCCATTCCCGAAATACTCAGGTTTTCGGCTCCCGAAAGCAGGAAAAGTCCTCCCGCAAGAGCGATTATCACATAAAGGATATTTCCCAAATTTCCCATAACCGGGCCTAATATGTTGGAATAGCTGTTAGCTTTTTGTGAATCCTCGTAAAGCTGATCATTGATACGGTCGAAATCCGCCTTGCTTTCCTCCTCATGGCAGAAAACCTTTACTACCTTCTGACCGTTCATTATTTCCTCGATATAGCCCTCTTCCTTACCGATAGCCTTTTGCTGCTTTACAAAGTATTTTGCGGAGCCGCCGCCGATTTTCTTTGTAAGGAATATCATAACGGCCGTTCCCGCCAGCACCACTAAGGTGAGCCACAGGCTGAAATACAGCATTATGCCCAAAACGGTGGCAATAACCACGCCCATGCTGAACAGCTGGGGCAGGCTTTGGGAAATAAGCTGACGGAGAGCGTCGATATCGTTGGTGTATACGCTCATGATGTCGCCGTGATTGTGGGTGTCAAAATACTTTATGGGCAATGCCTGCATCTGTCCGAACAGCTTTACCCTCATTTTCATAAGCACGCCCTGGGTAACCGTTGCGCCCATCTGATTATAAATTACGGAGGAAATAAGGGACAGCACATAAAGTGCCGCCAAAACTCCCGCAATGGATATAATCTCGCCGCTTACCGCCGCCCAATCGCCCGATTTCCAGCTTTCCTCGATTATGCCTATAATTTTTTGCATAAACACCGACGGAATGGAGCTGACTGCCGCATTAAACAAAATACAGAAAATAATAATGGGAACTCTTACAGGGTAAAATTGAAATACCATTTTAAGGGTGCGCTTTACCGCTCCCTTTTTCAGCTTGGGCTTCGGCCCTCTCGGTCCTCTCGGAGGCATATCAGCTCACCTCGCTTTCATTGCTGCTGTCATAAGCCTTGTTTTGCGAGGTGTAAACCTCGCGGTAAATTTTGTTGGTTTTCAAAAGCTCCTCATGGGTTCCCACCCCATTGATTCTGCCGCCCTCCATAATTACGATACGGTCGGCGTCCTGAACGGAGGAGGTTCTCTGAGCGATTATGATTTTTGTGGTATCGGGCATATACTTTTTAAAGCCGTTTCTTATCAAAGCGTCGGTCTTTGTGTCAACTGCGCTGGTGGAATCGTCAAGAATAAGAATCTTGGGCTTTTTTAACAATGCCCTTGCTATACAAAGCCTTTGCTTCTGTCCGCCGGAAACGTTTGCGCCCCCCTGCTCGATATAGGTGTCGTAGCCGTCGGGAAAGCCCTGAATAAACTCGTCCGCCTGTGCGATTTTGCAGGCCTCCGCCATTTCCTCGTCGGTAGCCTCCTTATTTCCCCAGCGGAGATTTTCTTTGATTGTGCCGCTGAACAGCACGTTTTTCTGTAAAACAACGGCAACCTGATTACGGAGAGCCTCCACGTCATAATCCCTTACGTCGACGCCGCCCACCCTTACGTCGCCCTCTGTGGCGTCGTAAAGACGGGATATAAGCTGAATAAGAGAGGATTTTGAAGAGCCTGTTCCGCCGATGATTCCTATAGTTTCGCCGCTCTTTATATGCAGGTCGATATCCGACAGCGCAAATTTTTCCGCCTGCGCCGAATATCTGAAGTTAACGCCGTCAAAGTCAACCGAACCGTCCTTTACCTCCCGAACGGCATTATCGGGGGAAGCAATGGTGCTTTCCTCGGTAAGCACCTCCGAAATTCTTCTTGCGGACTCGTTTGCCATAGTGATCATAACAAATACCATGGAAACCATCATAAGGCTGTTTAATATCTGAAAGCTGTATGTAAGCAGAGCCGAAAGCTGTCCTACCTGCAAATCGAGACCTGCGGAGGAAATGACCGTATAGGAGCCGAAAATCATAACGAATATCATAACGCTGTATAAGCAGAACTGCATTAAAGGACCGTTAAAGGCCAAAATCTTTTCCGCCCTTGTAAAATCCTTTCTTACGTCCTCGGCGGCATTTGTGAATTTTTCCGTTTCATAATCCTCACGCACGAAGGATTTAACCACTCTCATGCCCTTGACGTTTTCCTGTATGGATTCGTTGATTTTATCGTATTTTTTAAACACTCTTTTAAATAAGGGCATTGCCTTTTTGATAATTATAATAAGGCAGACCGCCATCAAGGGCATAAGAGCCACAAATATCCACGCCATTTTTCCGCCCATTATAAACGCCATCGCAAAGGAGAATACCAGCATTATGGGACAGCGTATCGCCATTCTTATAATAGTCATAAACGCCATCTGAACATTGGTAACGTCGGTAGTCAGACGGGTAACAAGGGACGAGGTGGAAAAGCGGTCGATATTCTCAAAGGAAAAGCCCTGCACCTTATAGAACATATCCTTGCGCAGGTTTTTCGCAAATCCGCAGGAAGCCACCGCACAGGTTTTTCCCGCAGCTACGCCGAAAATCAGAGAGATTACCGCCATTACCGCAAGAATCACGCCGTATTTGACTATAACCTCAAACTCACAGCCCGCCTGTATCTCGTTTATCAGCTTGGCGATCACAAAGGGAAGCATGCATTCCATGGCAACCTCGCCTATAATAAGTATGGGCGTCCAGATTGCGGGAGCCTTGTATTCCCTTACGGACTTCATTATTGTTCTTATCATTTTTTAATCATACACTCCTTTCGTTTTATTGCCCCGCCAATCGGAGCTTAAAGATTTTATGCGGCGGACGGCCGCCGAAGGACGAGGAAGAAAGCCGCAGAAATATACCCATATTTCAAGGGCTTCCGACAAGGCGTGTCGGCAGTCGGGCAAGCAGAAAACCGTGTATCGGATCGGCGGAGCAACACCTTCTTTCATCATTCTAAAATCTTCACTGAAACCACCGTCATGGAGAAAGACATACTAATTCTTGACTGAAAGTAGACAATCTTTGCGGTCTGATTTTCGCAATACTGCGTTGTCGTCCTTGCAAGGCGTCAACAGGACGTTGACGGGAGGCTGCCAAAGGGCGGCACGGATGCCGCCTACAAAGCAGCTTCAACGTCAGCCTTGCGGCGTCCT
>DNUB01000046.1:5553-6046 GCA_003508605.1 Oscillospiraceae bacterium
TTTCAATCAAGAATTAGTATTAGTTATACAAATAAATTTGTTTATATGTAAAACTTCTCGCAAATTGAATTATAGCACAACAAAATTTTATTGTCAATAGGTTTTCGGGCAATAATTAAGTTAGGCAGGCTAATTTGTTATGATGCGCCGCCAAAAAAATACCGCCGACTTTTCCGAGAGGGGTAAATAATCAGCCCGTACCTCCCCGAAAGCGGCGGAAATTTTAACCTTAAATCCACATGGTCTTATCCATATTGTTAACAAACTTCTCCATTTCTTCCTTAGAGCGAATAGTATGGGTATGAGCAATAATCTCTCTCCTGTGGGCAGGAGTTAGGGTTGAAAAATACTCCATAGCGTCGTTGTTCTTTGCCAAAGCTATGCCGAAGCCCAAGGGCAGCTCGGTATAGTTATCCTTAATATTCAATTGCACCGTTCCTCCTTTCGGTTTTTTCAATGAGGGGCGTGTCCCGAATTTATGAAAAATCCGGGG
>DNUB01000063.1 GCA_003508605.1 Oscillospiraceae bacterium
TGTTCGGCACGGAAGAACTTGAACAGATCGGGAAGTGCGTAGATTTCACGATGAGGCACAACGGGGATCTCAACTTTGATGATTGCGAATGTCTCAAGAAGCTGAACGAGAAAATCTCGGAAAGCCTTCCCGAACAGCAGCAGAGTGCAACTCCGGAAATGTCGATGTGAGGTAGGTGCGATATGAAGATAAAATTTAAAAGTACCCTGCACAGAAAGACGTTTACGGAGTTTATTACCGCAAATGTTAAAAATCCATATCTCAGCCGCAACGAATATATTGCGGCTGTTTTCTTATTGTCCGCAGATAAGTTCCTGTGGAAGAAAGCGCGGTGCGCGCTGACCGGATATTCCGTCAACTTCAAAAGCCTTGATATAGCGGGAATATCCACCGAGGGTTATGCGTTATTTACGGCGGCAAAAGCGGTATATCACGGCAATGCGGACATTTCAATAAATGAATTGGGCGACGTGAATTTAATTGACGATTCTATCGTTATGACTATATTTGCGGGAATTATGATATTCAGGGACGGCATTGGACTGCTGAATTGGAGGACTTAACATGATAAGATTTTTTATTAAGAACGGGAACAATTCCCTAAAGTTTGACGCACCTACGGACGAGCTGTTTGACCATCTGGGCAGCATCGGGATCTTCGAGGATATTCCGATCACTTGCAGCGAGAAGATATATCTCGACTTCTACCCCACAGATGATAACGATAAAATCGCGAAGATCGTCTGCGACAGGCTGCTGCCCGAGGATAGGATATCCGACGTCAATTCGCTTTGTGCAAGACTTGACGGGCAATGGCAGATTACCGATGAGGAATTTGAAAATGCTCTCGAAGAAAATGATGTTCGCAGCGCACTGAATATAAAAGCGGCTTATGAGGAGCTACGGGAAGAACTGCGACAAACAAATGATTTGAGTATGTGACAGGGTGACCTCGGTCGCTCGTTAACATAAAAAATTTTTTAGATCGGAGGTGTTATTATGGCAATGAGCAGTGGACGCATCGAATTCTACAAAGAGCATTATCCGCGCGGAACCCGTGTGCAGCTCGACAGCATGGTCAATGACCCGAAACCCGTCCCCAACGGATCAAAAGGTGTTGTATCTTTTGTTGATGACTGTGGAACTGTTTTCGTGAATTTCGACAACGGCAGATCGCTCGGAATCTGTCCCGAGGTGGACAGCTTTCACAAGATATCCGAGCAGACGGAATCGCAGGAGCCGAAAATGTCAATGTAAGAATTGACGCGAAATTTTGTAAGGGAGTGGTTTTATAGCAATTAAATTCTTTGACTGCTTTGCAGGGATCGGCGGTTTTCGCAGCGGTCTCGAGCAAGCGGGAGGCTTTGAATGTATCGGGAGCTGTGAAATAGACCGCTATGCTGCGGCGGCTTACAAAGCTATGTACAACACCGAAAAGGAGGTCTTTTACAATGACGTTACAGGAATTGATACCGCAGGAATGCCCGATTTCGACTTGTTCGTCGGCGGTTTTCCGTGCCAATCATTCGCGGGCTGCGGACTTAGAAAAGGCTTTGCCGATTCCCGAGGAGCTTTGTTCTTTGAGCTTGCCCGAATCATCCGAGATAAGCGACCTGCGGCTTTTCTGCTTGAAAACGTCAGAGCGCTTCTTGTCCATAATCAAGGGCAAACCTTCAGAAAAATTCTCCTTACGCTTTCTGAGCTGGAGCAATCCGCTGTTAAAACATAAGGTTACGGTTCTGTAATCGCACAGAGCCGTGACCGTTTGCACACTGAAAAGTGTGCAAATTTCAGTTGATTTTCCAAACAAGATTGAAAATTGCACATTTAATATAAAATTATGGAGGAACAAAGATATTGATAACGAAGCAATCATCAGGTACAAATTCTACTTGTGCAGAAATTTTCTGGACAAGTTGCTGAGCGAAAATCTCATAACCGAAGCGCAGCGCAGAAAGATTGAAAAGGCTGTTATAAAGCGGATCACAGAGGTTTGAACCCTTGTCCGCTTTTGTCGGTTTTGATACAAAAAGCCGTAGATATTTCGGTAGCATTGGTGATAGATAAACCCAAACCGTTTCGGTATACTGTGTTGTGAAAGGAAGTGATGAAATGGCTGAAATTAAGATAATACCCGCAAAAGACCGTTCCGATGAGATCGTCAGAACAGCAGCTTACGCCAGAGTTTCAAGCGACAGCGAGGATCAGCTGAACTCATTCGCGGCACAGATACGGTACTACACCGAGCTGTTCCAAAACAGCACGGACACGGTATTCGTGGATATGTACGCGGATCAAGGCATAACAGGAACGTCAGCAGCAAAGCGCCCTGAGTTCCAAAGGCTATTGAGCGACTGCCGAAAAGGAAAAATCGACAGAATACTCGTCAAATCAATATCGAGGTTCGCACGAAATACCAAAGACAGCCTTGAAGCGGTGCGGGAGCTGAAAACGCTCGGAATATCGGTTTACTTTGAAAAAGAAAATATTGATACCGCAGAGGTCAGCTCGGAAATGATGTTGGCGATATACAGCCAGTTCGCCCAAGAGGAATCCATGTCGATATCCAAGAACTGCCGCTTGGGTGTCAAAAAACGCATGATGGACGGCACTTATAAAACCGCATCCACCCCGTTTGGATATGATTATGTGGACGGGAAATTAAAAATAAATCCCGAAAAAGCGAAAATCGTCAAGCAGATTTTTTCATGGTATGCCAATGGAATCGGCGTGGAAGAAATATCGGCAAGGCTGAACAAAGCGAACATTCCCACGTCTCAAAGCTGTAAATGGCGGTCAGCACGGATATCTGAAATTCTATCAAACGAAAAGTATGTCGGCGACACCTTGCTGCAAAAGAGTTTCATGACCGATACCCTGCCCTTCCGTCAAACATTAAACCGAGGTGAGAAACCGCAGTATTACATAAGCGACACTCATCAACCCATTATAGAGCGCGGTTTGTTCGATGAGGTATCCATAATTTACATTCCTTTCATTTTTAAATATTCTATTCTTCTTCCGCACATTTCTTTGTGCAGCAAAAAACTGTTTTCGTCCGACTGCTCCTTATTCTCTTTTTCGGGCAAAGAACTGTCGGAAATCTCAAAATCCTCATGACAGCCTCGTTTTTCAAAAATAACATAAGGCTTGCCTTCGTTTTCCCCGCCGCTGCTTTCAAAGCTTCTCATTTCGATGCTTGTGCCGATATATGCGGGCTTTTTGTCCAAAATAGACACTTCATACAAGCGGATTACCTCCAAAAACCGTCTTTGTCTGTTTTCTCCTGCCGGCTCCCATTGATCCTTAAGGCAGTTGAAGCCAAAAGACCAGCCTTTCAGCAGCCCAGATTCAGCAGCTTTAATAACATCGGCATCGGTAACGGCCGCCCTTGCATACAAGCCGATGCTGTCCTCCCTCAGCTCCAGATTAGAGCCTGTGCTGCCGATCACCTTTTCGTGATTGTACATAAGCTCCACTTTATTTACGTTTTGCAAAGCCCTCCGAAAAGCCCCTGCCCTTACCTGCTCCACAAAGTCGCTTGACGCTTCGGGACACATTATTTTAGGTAAAAGCCTGCTGTCCCGCTCCACCGCATTCACGTATCCCTCGATTATTGCCTCATTTGCGCTTCTTATTTCTATTTTCATTTCATCACCCCCTTTCGGTTTTTGGGTATAATACAAAAACTTAATTAAAATCAGACAAATCCACCGACTGTGGCGTCCCTGCTCTGTGTCAGCCCGACCCCAATATCCGCA
>DNUB01000017.1:0-4349 GCA_003508605.1 Oscillospiraceae bacterium
TAATATATATAATACCACAAAAAGGCACTGCGTTTCAATACCTGTTTTTAAGAGGAAAAAGAAAAAACCGCAAAAATGCTTATAGAAAGCTATCTTAGCGGTTTTTGTCATAATAAACAAAAATTTAGTCCGATAAACCCAATTCATTTGCAATGTTAACAACTGAGGTTCTGATAAGGCTCTTGAAATAGGGAGCAGCCTTATCCGCAGCCTCCATTACCTCCTTATGAGAAAGGGGGGTATCTGTAAGTCCGCAGCCTAAATTTGATATACAGCTGATTCCTACGATTTTCATTCCCGCATGATTTGCCGCAATGGCTTCGCATGCCGTACTCATACCGATAGCGTCTGCTCCCAAAAGTCTGCACATTTTCACTTCCGATGGAGATTCATAATTAGGACCTGTAAGCTGAATATATACGCCCTCCCGAAGCTTTATACCCAATTCCTTAGCGGTATTTCTCACAATTTCTCTGAGCTGCTTATTATAAATACTACTCATATCGGGAAATCTTATGCCGAGTGAATCAAAATTTGAGCCGATTAAAGGACTTGGTACAAAATTAGCTATCTGGTCGGATATTAACATAAAATCGCCGGCCGAATAATCGGGGTTAGCCGCACCTGAAGCGTTAGTAAGGAATAGAACTTCCGCTCCCATTTTTTTCATCAGTCTTGTGGGCAGAACCACGTCCTGCATAGCGTATCCCTCGTAATAATGCACTCTGCCCTGCATAATTACTACAGGAACTTTTTCAATGTATCCAAACACAAATCTGCCTTTATGTCCAGGAACAGTTGAAAGAGGGAAGCCCTCTATCTCGTAATAATTTAAAACTGCCTTAACTTCGATCTCGTCTGCAAAGGCTCCTAAGCCGGAACCTAATATAATGGCAATTTCAGGTTTAAAATCTATTTTCGCCTTAAAGCATTTATAGCACTTTTCTAATTTTTCTTCTGCCATCATAATGTTTTCCTCCATTTTTGTAAAAATTATTGATTTTCAAAATCAATAGGCACTTTTTTTAACACTTGATCTACAGAAATTGAAGTTTTCATTTCATGTTTTTTCCTGTACATATTGGCGTCAGCCTTCTTTTGAATTTCCTTTAACGACAAATATCTGTTATCGCTTTCGCTGCTGTAATATTCGGAACCGTAAGCAATCTGCAGAATAAATTTGTGGCTTTCGTCCGAATTGTATTCATCAATAGCCATATCAAAGGAAGCGATAGCATTATAGCAAAGAGTGATGGCGTCGTCACCGCAGATAACGCATACAAATTCATCGCCTCCGGTTCTGTAAACATTGCCGATTTTGCCGAATACCCTATATATAATTGCCGAACCGTCCTTAATAAGCTTGTCGCCTTGTTCATGACCCAAATTATCGTTTATTGTTTTAAGATTATTGATATCAAACTGCACGATTGCGATAGATTTATAGTTCAGCTTGACAACTTCAAGATGAGCCATTTTCTTATTAAATGCTGCGGTATTGCCTACGCTTGTCAATGCATCGGTAAATGCCGCTTTACCCATTTCCTCAACCTCGTTGCTGAGCTGCAGTATATTAGCCACCTCATGCATATCGATAATGAGTATAAGCACCAAAAACAGCAGACAGCAGGATATAAACATAATCGAGATGTAATTTCCCGCATACAGAATATGCATAAGTATAGCGAATACTATAAACGCCAAATATAGCAGGGGCAAAATTATATCCCAGCTTCTTCTTTCCTTTCTTTTGCTTAAGTCTAAAATAAGTGCAATCAAAATAAAGATACAATGTGCCAATCCCACCAATTTGGATAATTCCGCACTTTTATGCAAATCAAATATATTAAATGCGGCACATATGGTGATAATGACTATAAACGCCGACTGAATAATTGAAGAAACCCGGAGGCAATTTACAGAGACTCTGCTTTGCATGCTGTCCTTGAAAAACATTATAACGGGCAGGAACATAAATATAAATGAAAGTGTGTGAAGCATATAGGCAATTTTATTCGCTTCGGTGAAGATAAGCAAAAAGATAGCCCATTCCGAAAATGCATGAAGAGCGGCTAAAAACGCAAAGCAAGCGGCATACTTAATATTGTGCATAGAAATTATTTTTCTGAACGAAAAATGGAAAATAAACATTAAAGTGCCTATTGCAAAAACAATGATGCATATAAACATTCCAAAAATATCTTTTTTAAAAACAGCACTTATAATGTCGTAAGTCTGACCGTAAAAAACATCGCTTATACCGCATACCGTATCACTGTAAAATGTTTCAACCGAAAAAAGGATTTTGTCACCCTTGTTAATTTTATTCAAGCTTGTAAGGTAAATATTTGAAACGGGCGCATCAAAGGAGAAAAAACTATCTTTGACTGCTGACAGGTGTTCCTTTGTGGAATAAACCTGTTTATCATTTACAAAAATGCTCACATTGGAAAAATTCGTCTTAAATGATATGGAAACTGCTTCCTCGTCTTTATCGGCAATGAAATATGCCGAGTAGGTTTTATCATGAGTTATGCTCAGAATCTGAGTTTTGTTATTCAAATCCAAAGAAGAACCGTCGGGAGTGAACCAATCCATTTCGGAATTGCAAAGCGGAATACGGTTATCCTGCGAAATGCTTATTGAACAAAATCCAATAACTAATATAAATATCGCCATAACTGCCCAAAACATTGCAGAAATAAAGGGCGATTTGTATTTTCTCATTTTTTGCTCTCCATATCCAAATTAGTTATCTATTATCAATTTGTTATCGGTAATAATTCTGTATAATTGTTCGACAGAGTCGGCTGTATATTTTGCTCCGCTGTCTATTAGCTCTTTTTTCGTTCTGAAGCCCCATAATACGCCGCAGGAATCCAAACCCGCATTTTCGGCGGTTTTCATATCCACATTACTGTCGCCTACATACAGAGTCTGTTTTTTATCGGCCTTAAACTGCTCTAAGATTATATTTACTGAGTAAGGGTCGGGCTTTTTGGGAAAGCCGTTTCTTCTTCCGCAAACGACATCTATTTTATCTCCAAAGAAGTGTTTAACAAGCTTAACGGAAAAATCATGATCTTTATTTGTGGCAATGCCTGTTTTTACGCTTTTTTGATTTAAAGCAGCAAGCATTTTTGATATATTTTTGTAAGGCTGTGTTTTATCCATACAGTGTTTGCCGTAATACTCCGAAAAAATGCCGTGAACCTTTTCAACGTTTTCCCTTGGACATTTTTCGGGCACAATTCGTTCAATAAGCTTTGGTATTCCGTTGCCTGCAAAGTATTTATATTTCTCGGTTTCATGAACGGGAAACCCCATCGCTTTGAGCGCAAAATTTCCTGCGTCCGCCAAATCCTCAAGCGTGTTAAGCAATGTGCCGTCCAAATCAAAAATAACAAATTTATACATATATACCGCCTCTGCAAAATTATACCACCATAATAATCCTTTGTCAACTTTTCTATTCAATATTTGACTTTTAAAATTTTATGGTGTATACTTATCATCACGCAGAAACGGAGAGGGCTATTTATGAACAAGGGTTTTATCTGTCCGATTTGCGCTAAGAAGCTTGTTAAAAAGGAAAAAAGCTTTTTATGCGAAAACGGCCATTGCTTCGATATTTCAAAGTACGGATATGTGAATTTGCTGACTAAGAGCGGAAAAAAGGGACATGGCGATGATAAGCTGATGGTAAACGCACGTCATAATTTCTTAAATAAAGGCTATTATGAGCATTTAAGAGAGGCAATTTACAGCGAGGCCGGAGTATATATGCAAAGCGGCTGTTCCGTTCTCGACTCAGGCTGCGGGGAAGGGTACTACACCGAAAGATTGTACACGCTTTTTGAAGCCCGCAGCGGTAAAGATTTTTACGGAATAGATATTTCGAAGGATGCGCTTAAAACAGCGTCCAAAGCTTGTCCGAAAGTGACATTTGCTGTTGCAAGCGCATATTCAATGCCCTTTGAGGATAACAGCTTCGATATGCTCATATCTCTTTTTGCGCCTTTTGCTAAAGCTGAATTTTTAAGGGTGATAAAGGAGGGCGGTTTTTTCATTACGGCTATTCCCTTGGAAGAGCATCTTTACAGCTTAAAAAAGGCTGTTTATGCCGAGCCGTACCGCAATAAGCCTGAAAATACCGATCTAACCGGCTTTCAGCTTATTTCAAGCGTGGAGGTCAAAAAGGAAATTTACTTAACTTGTAATGCTGATATCCAAAATTTGTTTATGATGACGCCATATTATTATAAAACATCTAAAAGGGATCAGGAAAAAATAAGCTTGTTGAATAACCTTACTGTTGAAACCGAATTTTTGGTTTTAACATATAAAAA
>DNUB01000017.1:4628-8577 GCA_003508605.1 Oscillospiraceae bacterium
TGGTTTTAACATATAAAAAGAAATGAAAGGATGCAATTATGTCTGTTAAGCGCAAAAGAATAATTAAAACAGTTTTGTTAACCTTGATAATAATTTTTGCGGTGTTTTCCGCAGCTTCAATTATAATTGTAAAAATCAATTTTGACGATATTTTCAGCAGAACGACCATTGATCCTTTATCAATATATTTACGGTACTCTGATGTTGAAAAGGATTATCCCCGTGAGCCGATTTCCTTTATGTCGGGGAAAAATAAGCTTCAAGGCTATCTTTACGGCTCGGCAAATTCAAAAGGTCTTGTGGTAATTTCTCACGGACTTGGCGGCGGTGCCGAGGGATATTTATCCGAAACGCTGCGTTTTGTGGACGAGGGATATCAGGTATTTGGCTTCGATAATACAGGCTGTAACGAAAGCGAAGGTGAAAACTGCATAGGTCTTTCCCAATCGGTAATAGACTTAGACGCAGCATTAACCTTTATAGAGCAGGATTCGCGCTTTAAGGATTTACCGGTGCTGCTGTACGGTCATAGCTGGGGAGGGTATGCGGTTACCGCCGTTTTAAACTTTGACCATAATATTGCCGCTTCAGTTAGTGTTGCAGGCTTTAACAAGCCTATGCAAATGATAATTGAGTGGGCAAGGGGAATGATGGGCGGCTTCGCTTATGCGGAATATCCATACATATGGCTTTATAACAAAACGATATTCGGCAGTAATTTAGATATTTATGCCGTAGACGGAATTAACAAAACCCAAACTCCGGTTCTTTTAATTCACGGGGCGGAGGATCATACAATAGGTATAAACGAATCGGCAATAATGTCATATAAGAACCAAATCACCAATCCAAACGTGCAGTATAAGCTGTGTGACAAGAAAAACCAGAACGGACACAACACCCTGTTTAGGTCTGTTGAAGCGTTGAATTATTGCGATGAGCTTGACAAAAATTATGAGAAATTAAAGGACGACTACAACGGCGAGATTCCGGAAGCCGAAGAAAAGAGCTTTTATGAAAGTGTGGATAAATTTAAGAGCAGCGAGTTGGATTCGGATTTCCTTGATGATGTTTTAAAATTTTATGAAAATGCGATTGCTTAATCATTCATAACATTCATAAGTAATAACCCGTTAAAAACGCCGCATAGAGCCTAACAGAGGCTTTGTGCGACGAATTTTTTATGTTGCATTAAGCATTTTTTATCAAAGCTTATTCACTAACTCCTTAAAATGTCTGCCCCTCTCTTCAAAATTCTTATAATATCCGTAGCTTGCGGCAGCAGGGGACAGCACACAGCAGCGTTTAGCAACTCTATAAGCTGTCGACACCGCCTCCTCCATATCCTTAACCCTGTAAACATTGGATTTTGAGTTAAGCATATCGGCTATTCTGCAGCCGCTGTCATGCATACAGATGATGTTTTCCGCACCTCCGCCGTTTAAAAAATCCGCTAAAGCATCGTAGTTAATGCCTCTGTCCATACCCCCGATAATTACCGTATCGGCATTAAAGGTTTTCACCGCATTTATGGTGGCAAGGGGAATTGTGCTTATGCTGTCGTTGATGTATTTAACTCCGTTAACCGTTTTCACATACTCCATACGGTGCTCAAGTCCGTTAAAGCTTCTTATGGATTCTGCGGCTCTGTCAAAACTGCAGCCGCAATGTATTGCGGAGCACAATGCGATTCCGATATTGTAAAGATTATGCTTACCCTCTAATTTCGGGGCGAGCTGCTGATAATCCGTTTGACTGTTTTCAATATAAACAATATTATCACAAACATATATATCCGCCTTTTCTTCCATTGAGGCGGTTATTTTTTTTGCTGTCAGAAAGTCAATTTTATCATTATGAAGCATCTTGTTATAAATTAAAATGTCATTTTTGTTCTGATATCTGTAAATGTTTTCTTTCGCAGCTTTGTAGGCGTTAAAATCTGTATAGTGGTCTAAATGCTCCTCATATATATTCAGCAAGACGGCCATTCTTGGGGAGGCCTTTACATATTCCAGCTGATGACAGGACATTTCCATAACCACAAGGGTATCTTTTTCTAAAGAATCAACCACCGAAAGCGGGGGAATGCCGATATTGCCTATAAGCACTGCTTTTTTTCGGCAAAAGCTTAAAATGTGAGTTATAAGGCTCGATGTGGTGGATTTTCCTTTTGTACCCGTTACGCCGATAGTATAATTGGGACAGAATCTTAAAAACAAGTCGGTTTGACTTGTAATCTTTCCCCTTTCCTTTTCGTCAAGCATATCCAAAAGTGCAATTCCGGGGGTTTTCATTACAATCTGGTATTCTTTAATAGCGTCAAGATAGTTTTCGCCGCTGTAGAGCTTGTACCCTTTAATTTCATCGGTAACACTAAGGTTTTTATCCGATATTCCTATCTCGCAGTCAAAGCTCTTGATTAAGTCAAGTGTGGATTTTCCTTCCCTGCCAAAGCCCAAAATGAGCACTTTTTTTCCGTTAAAAAAAGCTCTTAGTTTTTCTTTCATTTTCTCCCCTTGCATATTATTTTAATAGTGAAAGCAGTTCCTTTGGAACAAAGTTTTCTTCGTCAAAAAAGTCGTCTAAATTCTTGGGAGCTTTTTTCCATTCATCACTGTTTTTATACTCCCTCAACAGCAGCGGTAAGCCTTGAGTTTCTCTTTTTTCGGCGGCTTTGTGCAGTGCAAGATTGATTTCCTCTTTTGTACCCACGCACTCAAAGGGCTTGTTGAAATCCTGATATACCAAGCCGTTGAATAAATCTCTGTATTCGGCTTTTTCAAGCATATTTTTGCCGAATATTTTTATCAGCTCATCATCTGGCAAAAATGCAGCCAACATAATAAAAACATAAAGGCATTTAGCACAGCTTGCACACCATGTATCGGTTTTAGAGCCGACATTGCAGCTTTGAAAAACAGGGAAATACTTTGCATAATTAACGAACCTTTTTGTAATCTGCCACTCGCTCCATGGTCTTAGCATACTGAAATATTCCGGAAACGGAGAAAAATAAGCTCTTGTATAAAATCTGAAATCCGCTTCAAATTCGGTGCTTTTGCTGTACTGGTGGTTTATTGAAGTTCCGCTTATGTTTGATTCGTTTGCGCTGCTTTCATTAGATAAGGCTATATACTTTTTCCCGCCGCAGTAGGCAAAAATCCAAGAGGAGAAGGCTATTACAGAGGAAATGGGAGTATGTCCGTTAAGATACCCTGCGTTGTTTAGTGCTAAAAGCTGTTTATCAATGGTGCGTTTTACTCCGACTATCTGATTATCCCGATATTCAGCGGTGTGAGCGCAGCTTAAGGTTGCTCCTCTGGGATTTAAAATATAGCAGGCATTTTTGTCCTTGTATTCCTTTAACAGCTCAAGAGTAACAACACTGTCTTTTCCGCCTCCAACAGGAATCAAAAAGCCGTTCCCCACATTATTGTCATCAAATTTCGGTATGCTTTCACAGCGTGGGATTATTGTCATAAAGCTTTCCATATCGGTTTTTATTCCGTTACGGTAAAAAAATTCGCCTAAGCCGTTATAATAAAGCTTTTTCCACCATTTGACCTGCTCGTTATTCAATGCGCCGCAGTTAATTTTTACCACAGGCGGACAAGCGCATTTCCAATAGCTGATTAGCTCCGACATTCCCAAAGAAAAGACTGCATAGTCCAAAAGCTTTTTATTTGGTGCATTTTCAATTAAATAGGGTGAAAAGCTCCATTTTGGATCAAAGGAATATTCGTCAATTTTAAAATGAAAAACAAAGCTGTCCTTATTTATTTCATAGCCTTCATAAATAAATTCTTTATGCTTTTTTCTCAGCTGCTGAAATTTATCCATAAATATCTTCTTTCAAAAATTTGATTCAACAAAAGACAGTGCCTGAATTTATGAAAAATTCGAGCAGACAGTCCCGGGGTTTAGCGGAGGATAAAACACAATCCTG
>DNUB01000160.1 GCA_003508605.1 Oscillospiraceae bacterium
AAAAAGGAGAATGTGGGGTACCATGAGCAATAATATAACCGACATAGATGAAATTTTTCAATGGAAAAGTCAATACTGTATTGGTGTGGAGGAAATAGATTCGGCACATCAAAAGCTGTTTTCTATAGTACGCAGATTGCTTAAAAATCTGTTGATAGGGGATTATGAAAAGAATAAAAAAACCTGTATAGAAGCAGTTAAGTTTCTTAAGCAGTATACTATTGAGCATTTCGCGCAAGAGGAAGCATATCAGATAAAAATCGGATACGGCGGCTACGAAACTCACAAGCGGATACATACCGATATGCGGGAGGTGACTATTCCCGCTTTGGAAAAGCAGATGCTCCAAACAGATTTTTCCGAGAAATCCGTTTCGCATTTTGCCGGTGTTTGTGCCGCTTGGCTTTCCACACATATTATGCTTGAGGATCAGGCTATCGTGGGCAGAGTAGCAAGCCGCTGGAAAATGGATATAAGCGACGATATAATGGCGAATTTAATTTCCGCCGCCGAAGAATATATGCAAAGAATGTTTCAGATAAAAATCGAACCCGAAAACTTAAATTACGACGCTTACGATTTAGGTGAAACTCTTCATTATTATCTCATTTATAAGGGAAAAGACAACGATTTGTACAGATCTGTGGTTACCTTTGAAAGAAGTTTGATATGTCGGGTTTTGGGCACGATAATGTGTAAGCCTGTCACGGTTCTTGACGAATTGTCATTATCTATGTTTAAGGAATTGGCACAGGATTTCGTTGAAAACTTTATATCCAATTATAAAAACGACGTACCTGCGCTCATAAGCGACGGGATAGTGGATAAAAAAGCCTTTCTTAAGGATTTTAAAGCATATCATCCCGATATAAGTCTTTTATGGAATTCCAAGTTCGGACACTCGGCCTTTTGCATTAAAACCGTAAAGCCAAAAGCGATGTAAATCTAATGAATGTAATATATATCTAATGAATGTAATTATAATAGCCTAAGACCGCAGAAGGAGGTAAAATTTTTTTAATGTCTGAGAACATCTTGCCTTTTTAGCGGTATCGGGGTTTGTACTGCAAAATTCTTTTTTATGTCAAAATAATGTCTCAAGCCGTCATCTGCTTGAGACATTATTTTTTTGGTTTTCGATGAGGGGCATCGGGATTGTATTCCCCTCTGAAAGACTGAATGTAACCCTCCGCCTAATGGAATATTTGCCTTTTGCTTACGGCAAAGGGCGGGGGACATTTGGATTTTGAATATAGCAAGCAAAAGCAAAGCCTGTATGACAATAATAACGGGAAAGCCCACCGAAAACTTGGGCTTTCTTGTTTTATGCCGTATCAGCTGCATAACAAGATACATGGAAAGCGCACCGCCGCAGATCCCCGCCGTCACAAGAACGGCCTCGGGTATGCGGCGGCGTTTTGCTGCCTTTGCGGCGATTTTGTCGTATACGGTCAGTATAACGCCAACTATGCTTGCCGAAATTATGGTGCAAAGTATAATTATCCATTTATATTCCATAAAATTACCTTATACCTTTGGGAATCCCTAAAATGCCTTGCGGGAAAAAAAGAAATATGGTGCGCCGCCGGCTTTCACCGCATCCGGCGCACCCTGTCCGTTTTTCTTTTCACAGAGGACTTTCAGAGCTTCCCTATTCTTTAATCTAATGCGGAGCTTGCTGCAGCTTGATAGGATTTAAAAGCGGCGCAATAACCCGGAGAATCATTCCCCTCAGTCGTAATCCGCCACGTCAAGCCAGCTGTAAAGCAGGGCTTTTTCTCTTTCCGAGGGAATTTTTTCGCAAAGTCCGCAGGCTGCCATTAAGGGAAGCCATTCATATATATACTGCCTGCTTGTTTCCGATTTTTCACAGACCGTCGAGATGTATTTTTCCGCCAGCTCGGTGGAGGAGAGAGCAAGCTTAAAATATGTTTTGGCAATATCCGCCGCCGAATTTCCCCTTGTGGCTGCCACCCAATCAAGAACAACGATGTTATCCATTTCATCTATGACCACGTTGTCCGGGCCGAAATTGCCGTGACAAAGCTTATTGTGCTCGGGCATTGACGCTAAGCGTGTTTCAAGCTCGTATTTCTTTATGTCGTCAAGCATTGTCAGCGATTTTATTTCCCTGCATATCTTATGCTTAAGCTTTTTTATGTCCGAAACGGTATGGGAATGTATGTCCAGCTGAGTATCCGCCAAAAGACCAAGATAGTAATCCTTTTTGGCAGGGTACTCCTCCATAAGCTCGGCTACCGTTTTTCCCTCGATATATTCCGACAGAATTGCAAAGCGGTCGTCTATTTGCTCTATGCCGTAAATTTTGGGTACTCGTACGCCCGCTTCTCCCGCCATGGTCTGCAGCATTGCCTCGTAAAAAACTTGAGTGGGGCTGAAGCTCTTGTCAAAAAGCTTGTAGGCTGTTCCGTCAAGCTGAAAAACCTCTATTTTTGCGGTATGGGCAATGGATTCCGCATTTTTCCTTAATTCCTGATATTTCATTTTAAGTCTCCTTTTTCAAAAAATGTAAGACGTTTTGCCGTATTATTTCCTTTATCTCTTTCTTTATCTTTTTCTTTTTCTTTTTCTTTTGTTCTTTTTATCCTGTCCCTTTATTCCTCGATTTTAGTGCGCTTTCCCACTATAAAGGACAGTGCAAAGCCCAAGGCGAGAACAGCGGCTCCTGCTGCGGTGTCGATATTTAAGCCGAAGCCCTCGGGAAGGATCGCATAAAGAGAGCCTGCGCACAAGCCCAATATGGCACTGAATACCATAAGGCGGTGTTTTTTCAGCAGCAGGCGTATAAGTCTTGCGCCCAGCACCAAGCCCAAAACCACTCCTATTGCCGTGGGGATAAGCACGCCGAAGTTAAAGTCCTTTACTGCGCCTATTACCGTTGCGTAAGTACCTAAAAGAACCATTATAAACGAGCCGCTTACTCCCGGAATAATCATGGCCATTGCCGCAAGGAAGGAGGCGCCGATTATGGTGAATACAAAGCCTATTGTCACAGTATAGCTGTATTTTAGTTTTAAAACGGGCTTTTCCGACGCCTCAAGGGTAAACGTTACGGATTGCCGAGGCAGAACCTCGCCGCCGTCCGACGGCTTGACGGTATTGGGGTCGCTTGCTTCTTTGCCGATAAGCGTTACATTTTCCGAGCATTCGCCAAAAGCTATGTTCTTGTTTTCTATTTTCATAGTCCAGCTCTCGATCGTTTTATCGCTGTTATTTGTAAAAGTGACTGTGTATGTGCCGTTTTCGCCGCCTTCCGCAATCGTAACGGGAGCAGGATCCGCCGAATTTTGTTCCAGAACCGCCAGCCCAATAACCAAAGCCAGTGCCAAAATAAAAGGAACCAGGCATATGGGTCTGAATTTTTCCTTAACCGTCGCATTGCGTACTATTAAGGGCACGCTGCCTATAATAAGTCCTATAAAAAACATATAGGTTTGGGTGGGGAACCTGTCAAAAAGCAGGGTTATGATATTGGAAAAGCCGATTATGCCTATTATTGCACCGACCCCGAAAAAAATAAGAAATTTCAGGTTCTTTTTTATTTCCTTAAAGTCAAGGGCAAGCGCACCGCAAACCTTATCGTAGCAGCCGCAGGTAACAAGCATTGTACCTCCGCTTACCCCCGGGATTATATTGGCTGCTCCGAAGATTAAGCCGAAAACTATTCCTAAAACATTTCCCATAAATATTACAAATTTATCCTTTCATATCCGAATCACTGCGGCGAGTTGAATTTCTTGGCGGCTTCGGGCCAAAGCGTAAACACGGCGGTTACCGCAAGAGCGATAAGCAGAACCAATATATTGGGCGCAGCGAAGCCGAATGCGCTGTTAAGGTAAGGAACATAGATCATAACCAAAGCGGAAAGCAGGAGTATTCCCGTCTGCAATGTACCCGAAAAGCCCTTTTTCTCCCTTGCGCAGGCAAAAAACGAACGTTTTCTTGAAACAAGGGAAAATCCGATGAAAATAAGTCCCACTGCCGTCATAAAGAAGAACATCGAGCGGTGGAGTGTGGGCTCAAAGCTTAAGGTCAGCAGATAAAACAGGGTTTCCGCCACGGCAAGCATACCGCCCAAAATGAGGATCTTTAAAAAGAAGCTGCCGTTTATAACTCCCTTGCTGATAAACGTGCTGGATATAAAATCTGATTTCAGATCGGCGGAATTTCCTATAAATATTGACGCAGCGGCGGGGAACATTATACAGCTTATTATAACCGCAAGAATCGGGGTAAATATGGCTGCTCCGCCTGTGGCGGCAGCCACAACGGCAAAGACCGCCGCAGCCAAATGTCCCGACAGAATAAGTCCCAATGCGCTTTTAACGTTGCGGTGGATCTGACGGCTTTCCTTTACTGCGTCCGCCACCGCCAAAAAGTTGTCGTCGCTCATCAGCATATCGCAGCTTTCGCAGGCGGCGGGAGAAGCGTTGGCGGAAACGGAAATTCCCACGTCCGCCTCCTCTAAAAGGGCGATATCGTCCGTACCCGTGCCCACAACAGCCACAATCTCGCCTTTTTCACGAAGCATTTCAACTACCTTTAGCCTTTGAGAGGGAGTGACCTTGGCAAATATCCCCACTTCCTCCAGATCCGGGGTAAAATCAAGCTCCGGACCGGTTACGGTTTTAAGGGAGGAAAGACCTATCTGTCTTCCCACTGCCGCCGCCGCTTCCTCATTGTCCCCCGTCATCATAATTACCCTTACGCCTGCCTTGACGCAGGATTTTACCGCATATGGAACGGTGTCCCGGGTGGGATTTTCCAGAGCCGCAAGTCCCATATATTCATATCTTATCTCGGAAAGCTTTTCGGGCGTTTTATCATCGGGAGAAAGAGCCGCAAAGGCCACGGCGAGAACCTGCCGTCCCTGCTTTGCGTAGCCTAACCGCTTCTGCTGTATGTAGTGCAGCTCGTTGGGGTCTATGTTGCACAGAGCCAAGGTTTCCTCGGGGCTGCCCTTTATGCAGAGAAGCCTTTGACCGTTGATTTTCCACAGATTGCCCGACATTTTCGTGTCCTCGTCAAAGGGATAAAACGCTTCTCTTTCGTTGGACAGCAGCTCCTTAACATCCGTTCCCCCAAAGGAAGCGTTAAGCAGAATTGCCTTTTCGGCAGGCTGAGCGGGGGCAGGGTCGCAGGCCAGAACACATACGTTGGTAAACAGCTCCGTGTTTTCGGTGAAAATGTCCGCTACCTCTATATGGTTTTTGGAAACGGTGCCTGTTTTTTCTATACAGATACAGGTTATTGCACTTAATTCCTCTACAGTTCCCGTGTTTTTCACCAGAGCATGGCGGCGGTTCATATGCTCCGCCCCTGTAAGATAATAAAGTCTTACCAGCTTATCCGCCTGAGCGGGTACAAACAGCATACCCACCGACAAAGCGGGCAGAACGATTTTCGTAAGCACGGGGACAAGTCCGTCAAGGTCCTCTGCGCTTATAAAGCAGAACAGTGCGGTAAGCAGGGCAATAACCGCACCCGTAACGGTAATTATTCTTACGGGGCGTTTAAGCTTTTTTTCAAACTGTGAGATCCTGCGGGTCTCCTTCCTTTTTACGGCTGTGTCCTCCCCTGTTGCAAAAACTCTTGCCACTAAGCTGCCCGATACAATAAGGGTGTTTTTGTAAATGCAGGTGGTTTTCGGTACTGCTTTTCCGCCGTCGGCTCCGACTCTTTTTTCGACAGGCGAGCCGTCCCCGCTGAAGATTGCTTCGTTTACCGTAAGATTTTCCGCTTCGAGCAGATGTGCGTCGGCGGGCACACGTTCCCCCTTCTGTAATACTATTATGTCGTCGGGGACAAGATATTCCTTTCTTACCAAGGTCAGCTCGCCGTTTCTTACCGCACGGAATTTCATTCCCGAAAGCCTTTTCAGATTGGATTCCTTTTCGTAAAGCTTAAGCTGCCATATAACGTCCCCTGCGGTAAGCATAACCGTAAGCAAAAGCATCACCGTCGCCGATACAAACTGCTCCGACAGAAACAGCAGAACCACAGCCCCCGCCTGCACAAGAAAACGAAGGGTAAATATTGATTTTTTCAGATTATAGGAGCCGCCCTCCTCAAGGCTTTCGTCATTAAGCCCGTACATGGCGAGACTTTCGTTTGCTTCGGAGGAGGAAAGCCCCTTGTAGTCGGATTTAAAGTTAAGTATTTGTGCCATTTTTATTTTTAAACCTTTCCAACAGGTATATGAATTTATAGTATATACATACCCGATTATATTATGGCACATTTTTGAAAAAATTGCAAGACTTTTGGAGAAATAGGTTCTACTCCGAGTGCGATGAATTTAACAATGGTTTTTTTCACCTTGCGGTGGGGGTACTGCGTTGGCTTTTTGAACTGCGTTTGGCTTTTTTTACTGCGTTGGCTTTCTTTACTGCGTTGGCTTTTAATGATTTTTACGAGCTGCGCCCGTACCGCTGCCTTTACCGTCTTGCGACGGGGTGC
>DNUB01000287.1:0-497 GCA_003508605.1 Oscillospiraceae bacterium
GGGGCGTTGCCCCTCATTGAAATTTGGGACATTGCTCCCTTATCAAATACACGGAGGTAAAATATGATAAGATTTTTTGAGGAAAACGGCGCGCTTGTGGCAAGGCTGAAAAACGAAACGGTGCGCATTGAGGGCTGGGGCAAAGACGCCCTGCGTGTCAGAGCCACCCTTTTGAAAAAAATGCCGGAGGAGGCTCACGCCCTTACCGAAAAGGCGGAGCATAACGCCAAGGTTACCGTAAGCCCTTCCGAGGAGCGGGCCGAAATCGTAAACGGAAGAATAAAGGCCACCGTAAACTGCGTCGGCATTATCTGCTTTTATAAGGACGACAAGCTTATTTTACAGGAATATTACAGCTTTTATAACGGCTCGATCCGCAAGGAGCCTATTTGCTATAAGATCCGTTCCCGTGAATACAAGGGACTTGCCTCGGAGGATTTTAAGATAACCGTGCGCTTTGAATCCGATCCCGACGAAAAGCTTTTCGGTATGGGACA
>DNUB01000287.1:786-1830 GCA_003508605.1 Oscillospiraceae bacterium
AAAGCTTTTCGGTATGGGACAGTATCAGATACCCCTTCTCAACCTTAAGGGCGCCGTGCTTCCGCTGGAGCAGAGAAATTCACAGGTAACCGTTCCCTTCCTTGTATCGAGCAAGGGCTACGGTATGCTTTGGAATAATCCCGCAACGGGCGAGGCGGCATTCGGCACAAATATCACCAAATGGACAGCCGACGAAAGCGATATGGTTGACTATTGGATAACCGCTGCCGATACCCCCGCCCAATTGGTATGCAATTACACCGAATGCGTAGGGCGTGCGCCGGTTATGAGCGGCGATTATCTCGGATTATGGCAGTGCAAGCTGCGCTACCGCACTCCCGACGAGGTTTTGCAGGTTGCAAGAAAATATAAGGAGCTGGGCATAAAGCTTGACGTTATCGTTATTGACTTTTTCCATTGGCCTTATCAGGGCGATTGGAGATTTGACGAAAAATATTGGAGCAGGGAAGCGGTAAAGGCAATGACCGACGAGCTTCACGGCATGGGTACAAAGGTTATGGTTTCCGTATGGCCGTCGGTGGATAACCGCAGCGAAAACTATTATGAAATGGAGCAGAAAGGTCTGCTCAGCGCAACCGATACAGGCTCCGCTCAGACCTACGACTATCAGGGGGACTGCGGAACGGTGGACTTTTTTAACCCCGAAGCGCAGGAGCTTGTCTGGGACAGGTGCAAAAGGAATTACCGTGAGTGGGGCATTGATTTATTCTGGCTTGACAACTCCGAGCCCGACAGCGCAGCCTATGATTTCGATAACCTGCGCTATTACACCGGAAGAGGGTCAAAGGTGGGCTGCGAGTACCCAAAGAAATATGTCGAAGCCTTTTACAACGGTATGGCGGCGGAGGGCGATTTTGACAGCGTGAACCTTGTCCGCTCCGCCTGGGTAGGCAGTCAGAAGTACCGTGCCCTTGTGTGGACGGGGGATATTCAGGCTAATTTCGAGTCCTTTAAGGATCAGGTTATTGCAGGGCAGAATATGGGTCTTGCAGGTATTCCCTGGTGGACGACCGATATCGGCGG
>DNUB01000287.1:2124-2523 GCA_003508605.1 Oscillospiraceae bacterium
CTGGTGGACGACCGATATCGGCGGATTTATGACGGAGGACTGCCACAGCCCCGAATTTAAGGAGCTGCTGATACGCTGGTATCAGGTTGCGGTATTCTGCCCCATACTCCGTATGCACGGCTCGAGAGGACCTTACGATATACCCGCTCTCGACGACAGGAATTTCGGCGGCGGCTATCTTTACACAGGTCACCCCAACGAGATATGGAGCTATGGAGACGAATGCTTTGAAATTATGAAAAAATGGCTTAATATCCGTATTTCCATTAAGGATTATATAGCGGGACTTATGAAGGAGGCGTCGGAGACCGGGGCACCCCTTATCAGAACCATGTTCTATGAATTTCCCGAGGACGAAAAATGCTGGTCGCTGTCGGATCAGTATATGTTCGGCAGCGA
>DNUB01000287.1:2820-3127 GCA_003508605.1 Oscillospiraceae bacterium
GGATCAGTATATGTTCGGCAGCGAATACCTTGTTGCGCCCATACTCAGCCTTGGCGCAAGAGAAAGAGAAGTATACCTGCCTGCGGGAAGGTGGGAAAGCCTTGAAGACAAAAAGGTTTACGAGGGCGGCAGAACCGTCGCTGCCAACGCTCCTCTTGACGTTATGCCCGTATTCAGAAAAATAGGCTGAAAGCAGTGCAATAACCCGAAAAACGGTTTTTTGACGCATATCCTTTAAAAATATTGAGAAATTACAAATAATGTCGAAAAATATTTTTTAAAAATACTATAATCAAAATCCGATGTC
>DNUB01000038.1 GCA_003508605.1 Oscillospiraceae bacterium
ATCCAATCCCCCGCTGAAGCCCTGAGGGGCTTACGCCCCTCATTAAATCAAAAATGTAATATCCTCTGCTTATAAAAGCTGCTTTTAATCTATAAACTGTAAATACGGGAATACTCCTCAAATCTTCTGTCAAACTCCCTGCTGTTTCGGTGCATTTCACGCTCCGAGCGGTGCATATTCATATTGTTATGCGCAATATCTATTATACACAGGGCAATATTTGAGCAATGATCGGAAACCCTTTCAAGGTCGGTAAGCATATCCGAAAGCACAAACCCTGCGGCAATGGAGCATTCCCCCTGCTGAAGCCTGTTTATATGGCGGGAGCGTATTTCCTCCTTCAGCCCGTCGATAACCTCCTCCAAGGGCTCTACGGACAGAGCGGCTTCAATGTCGTTGGTTACAAACGACTTTAGCGCAAGCTCGGAGATTTTTTCGACAGCCGAGGAAAGCACCTTTAATTCCGCCAGTGCGGCAGGAGTGAATTGCAGCTTCTTGTTTTCGGTTTCCTCCGCCGCCTCCAGCAAATTGACCGCATGGTCGGCTATTCTTTCAAAATCCCCTATTATTTTTAACAGCTTAGCCGCCTCCTTGTTTCCCTCTGCGCTTATGCGCATTGCGCTGAGCTTTACAAGATATGTGCCTAAAATATCCTCGAAGCGGTCCGTTTTTTCTTCCTTTGTGCGGACCGATCGGGCAAGCTCGGGAGAGAAGCCGCCAAATGCCTTAACCGCCTCCCTTATCGCCTCAACGGATATTTCCGCCATTTCACAGGCCACGGCGCTGCACTGCTCCAAAGCCACGGGAGGAGCAGCCAATAAGCGTTCGTCCAGCTTTGTGCAGGATCGGTCTTTGTCGAAACGACGGGAATCGGGAACCAGCTTTGTTACAAGCTTTTCCAGAAGATTTGACAGCGGAAGCATAATAACGGTACATAAAACGTTAAAAACAGAGTGGCACAGGGCTATTCCGAAAAGGGAGGCAGGGCTGTTTAAAATCGACAGCGGGAAAAGTGAGGAGAGTATCATATATAATGAAAGACAAAAAGCGGTTCCTATTATATTAAACAGCAGATGTACGGCGGCGGCTCTTTTGGCGTTTTTGTTAGTGCCTGCCGAGGAAATAAGGGCGGTTATGCAGGTGCCGATATTCTGTCCCATAATTATGGGAAGAGCCGCATTGTAGGATACCTGCCCGGTTGAAGCCAGTGCCTGCAATATTCCCACAGAGGCGGAGCTTGACTGTATGACGGCCGTCAGCACCGCACCTGCCATTACGCCCAAAATCGGGTTTTTAAAGAGGATAAACAGCTGCTGAAATTCGGGAAGCTCCCCCAAAGCGGAAACTGCCCCCGTCATCGTATCCATTCCGAACATAAGGGTGGCAAAGCCCAATAAAATCAAGCCGCTGTCCTTTTTTTTGGCATTTTTGCAGAACATATACAGAATTATTCCGATAAAGGCCAGAACAGGCGTAAAGGAGGAGGGCTTAAGAAGCGATATAAATAAGCTTCCGCCGTCTATTCCCGCAAGGCTCAGCAGCCAGGCGGTTGCAGTAGTTCCCACATTTGCGCCCATAATTACGTTTATTGCCTGTCTTAAGTTCATAAGCCCCGAGTTTACAAAGCCCACCACCATAACGGTAACCGCCGAGGAGCTTTGTATGACTGCCGTTACGCCAAGTCCGGTAAGAATGCCTCTTACTCTGCCCGTTGTAAATTTGCCTAAAACCGTGCGGAATTTATCTCCCGCCCTCCGCTCCAAAGCCTGTCCCATTACGTTCATACCGAAAAGGAACAGGCTTAAGCCTCCTACCAATGTTAAAACGTCAAAAATGCTCATTTTGTTGATCCTTTCTTTTTCGAGGTTTCCTTATGTCGTCTCCGTCTGCCTTATCTTTTATCGTAAGCACAGCATTGCAAAGTACAGAGCATATCCCATAAGCATAACGGTGCCGCCTATGCGTCCCACTCTCTTCCGCTTTGCCGCACAGCAAATCAAAATAATTCCGGCCGCCGCCGCAACAGCCGTATCCGTCAGAAATTTCGGCGAAAAGGGTACGGGAGTAATTACGGAGGAAATGCCTACTACAAACAGTATGTTAAATAAATTGCTTCCTATAACATTCCCCACAGCCATATCCGCATTTCCCCTTCTTGCAGCCGCAACGGAGGTGAACAGCTCGGGCAGAGAAGTTCCTAAAGCGATTATTGTAAGTCCGATAAACCGTTCGCTCATTCCGAAAGCTTTTGCTATGCTTACTGCGGAATCCACTGCCGTATCGCTGCCCAAAACGATAAGCGCAAGCCCCGTAAGGGTGAACAAAATCGATTGCCACAGCTTTCTTTTCTTTATTTCAACATTATCGGGAGCTTTGTTTCTTTTCGTCCTGATAAACAGAAAAGCAAGATATGCGGCAAAGAAAATCAACAGCACGGTACCGTCGGCAAGACCTACCGTTCCGTCCATGCCCAACACAGCCATAAGAAGAGTAATAAAGATCATAAAGGGGATATCCGTCAGCAATGCCGTTTTGGAAACCGCAACGGGAGCTATTGCCGAGGTTATGCCTAAAATTATAAGAATATTCAGTATATTGCTGCCAACGATGTTTCCTACCGTAATGTCTGCACTGTCCTTCAGTGCGGCGGTAATGCTCACGGCCGCTTCGGGTGCGCTTGTTCCCATTGCGATCACCGTAAGCCCTATCACAAGCTGAGGAATGCCCAGTCTGCCCGCAATGGAGGAAGCACCCTCCACAAACCAATCGGCGCCCTTGATCAGCATAACAAATCCCAGTATTAAAAGCAAAAAGGAAAAAAACAGCTCCATATAAAGCTCCTTTCATTTCTGTTAAAGGCGTTACCCTAACGCCGGCTCAAACGAATTTAGCATAAAATTACTCGGCGTATCGGTTTCGTGCCGTCGGACAAAATAAAAAAGCGACAACCTTGCTGTAAAAAATTACAACAAAGTCTCGCTTTTTACATACAGAGCCGGGTTTCCATACAGGAAAAACCGTACTGACGGCAAAGTAAACACGGGCTATTTTCCCCATGCAAGCTACTCCCTTTATTTTACGATGTTTTGATTTTTGGCACTGAATGAGGTCGATCCCTCAAATTTACAAGAAAATTCAGTGAATCAGCCGCCAAGCTGTGACCTTTGTCTGAGGAAGGAGGCGGCGGCTTTTTCGCTTTGATTATAGCATGGAATATGGGATTTGTCAAGGGTTAAAATAAGATAATACCTCTGACAGCCGTTTGCGGCATAAAATCTTTAAGTGTTAATTGGGGAAGCAAAAATAACAGAATTAGTTTGAGGTTATTTTTGATTGTTAATGTTTGACAAAAGCAAGGAGATGACTTTGTGCAGAAAATAGATTGATTTTTTTTAAGTTTGTGATATAATGTAAAAACAATGAAATATTTTTAAATCTTAATAAGGAGAATACAAAATGAGGAAAAAGCATATTAGTGCCTTTTTAGCTGTTGCCATGTCATGCTTTTATATTATGTCCGGTGTCGTTTCTTCGGAATCTATAAATGAAAGCGATAATTTTAAAAGCGAATTAAGCAGTATAGTCATGGAATACTGTCAATAATATCCTCAGCATAAAGAGAGAATCGAATTAAAGGTTGATGCGTATTATAATCAAAATCCGATGTCCCCCGCCTCTTAGGCGGCGGGTTCCATTCAGTCTTT
>DNUB01000253.1 GCA_003508605.1 Oscillospiraceae bacterium
TTGTTCCAAAATTCTGAAGGCTTTTGCCTTCTCATTCGGCGTGTGCCGAATGGCGGTTTCGCCGTGCGGGTTTTGAACCGCAATGCTTTTCTCCTTATTTTTTGTGGGTGCTTTGCTTTTCGGAGTTTGTTGGTGCGGTCATTAACATTGTTGTGCGGGTGGAGTTTGGGGCAAATTTTGAGATACGGAGCTTTATTTTTTTCTTTTTGCAGGTACAGCTGTCGGAAAGCTTGATTCCCCCGGCTTTTGCTGTTGGCAGAGGCGGGGGAATCGGTATTTCAATCTGTACGCATAGGAATTGTCACGGATCTTTTCGGCGGATTTTACATATGGCTGTGTTAAATTTTCTTGACTTGCGACTGCAAGCCTGCGAAAATTTGTCTTGTCCTCGGCAAAATCTGCTCGAAATCCTTGTACCGATTTCTATGCGGACATTCTTATTCTGTTTTTTAACCCAATTGCAAAGCTTGTCTGCAATTGGATTCTGCGGTGCTTTAGCTTACACACTATGGGCGGCAGTGACGCCAAAGAGGAAGGGGCAATTGTTTGATTAGGGGTTATTCGGATTTTGATTACATTGCGCCTTGATTTTCCGCAATATTTATTACGGTCAATCCCTGCTGTTCTGCGATACGGACAGTTTGTCCCGTTCCGCTGCGCCACATGCCGCTGTAATAGCAGACGCACACCTCCGATAAGCTTACAAGGCGCATATTGCGAACCTTCATGCAGCCGTCGAAATAATGCGCCGAGCATACTTGAACCGTATCCGCCGCCGACAGCAGCCGGTTAAACTCCGCCTTGTCCTTTTCCCTCCAGTTCGCCGTCTGTTCTGCGGCAGGGCAGGGGAGAACCAGATGCAGCTTAATGGCGGGAAAGCGTTTGCGCAGCTCGATAACCGTTTTTTCGCAAAGCATATCCCAACCTAAGGCGCCGCCTGCGTAAAAATTTTCCGCCCCCTGACTGATCAGCTTTTCAAGCTGCAGAACAAGAGCTTTTTTCAGCCGGTCCGTTTCCGTTATATTTCTGTGACCGGTAAAGCATACACTTTTAATCATGATCTTTTCCCTCCGCATGGATTTGTAAAAAGCTGTTTCTATAGGAATGGCGTGTGAATTTCTATCGGAGCGGCTTCTGACCGCTGCCTGACATCAGCCGCCCCTTGTACGTTTTGCTTTTCACAAGGTTTATTGAGTTTCCCGTTATCCGCTTCCCGCCGAAATCTCTTTGCAATTCCGCCGAACAGTTCGGGCAGGCTTCAATGAGGGGCAGAGCCCCTAATTTATGAAAAATCCGCGGCGTAAGTCCCGCCGTCTAATGGAGTCTTTGCCTTTTGTTTGAGGCAAAAGTCGGGGGACATTCGGATTTTGACTATATACATTATAGCATAACGGTACTTACATTACAAGCGGGCGGTACAATAATACTCACTGTAATGGTAAAATAATATTAAAGGTGGTGGTAAAGATGAATACAAACGAGCGATTGCAAAAAATCATAAACGAACGGGGCTGGACTTACTACAGGCTGTCGAAAAACAGCGGCTTATCGGAGTCTACGGTAACAAATATCTTTAAGCGGAATACCGTCCCCTCGATCCCGACCTTAGAGCTTATCTGCAAGGGCTTCGGAATAACTCTGTCACAATTTTTTGCAGACGGCGATATGGTTGAACTCACCTCCGATCTTAAACGGATTTTTGACGGCTGGAGCAATCTTACTCCTAAGCAGAAGCAAGCCGTTTTGCAGGTGATCGACGCTATGAAGAACGACAGCGAGTAGAATCAGGAAGCCTCGGGAAAGCCTTTTTGCGGGTTTGTTATACCGTCCCTCTGCTGAGGAAAAGCCGGCAGGGGGATTTTTGCACTTTTGGCTGCTCCGGGGCACCTGATATGCGATACGTATACAAGCTTCCCGCTCCTCTTCGGGGTGGATTTTATCTTCCTTTTTCTACTCCCCATTTTCTCCGAAAAATAAACCTCAAGCTGATTAAAGGCAACAGCGATACCGTTTTCGATAAACGCCGCAGAACCGAATAGCTGACAAGGTCTGCAATTCGGTTAAAGAATAGTATAAAATGCAAAACAACAGCTCCCCACGTAAGCAGGGAGCTGTAATTTCGCATAATATTATTCTTCGGAAGCAGCCTCTTCCGAAGCGGTTTCTTCGGCAGCCTCCTCCGCCGCTTCCACATTTTCGGCTTTTTCGTCAGCCTCCTCGGAATCGGCAGCCTGCTCTTCAAGCAATTCCTTGATGGAAAGACTTACTCTGTTCTTTTCCTGATCTATTTCGGTTATCTTAGCCTCAACCATTTGTCCCACGGTAAGGTACTGAGCCACATTGGTAACTCTGTCAAGGCTTATCTGGCTTATATGGATAAGACCGTCAACGCCGGGGATAATCTGGGCAAACGCACCGAAGGGGGTGGTGCTTACGATCTGTACCTTTACAATGTCGCCGACAGCAAACTCCGCCAAAAACTTTGTCCAAGGGTTGTCGTCGGGATTCTTTGCGCCAAGGCTTACACGCTTCTTTTCGGGATCGTAGCTTTTTACGTAAACCTCAAGCTTGTCGCCTACGGAAACGATTTCCTTAGGGTGTCTGATTCTGTTCCAGGTAAGCTCGGAGGAATGAACCATTCCGTCTACTCCGCCAAGATCCACGAATACGCCGTAGCTTTCCATAGACTTGACCTCGCCCACATACCTCTTGCCCACTTCAATTTCAGACCAGAACTTCTCCTTAAGAGCGTCGCTTTCCTCCTTAAGGGCATTTTTGATAGAGCCTACCACCTTGCCCCTGCCCTCGGAAACCTCGATTATTTTAAGCTTAACTTCCTTCTTAAGCAATGTTTCCAGCTTCTTTGCCAGCTCCTCGGGATTTTCGGGCTGATCCCCTCTTCTTCCTCTGGATATTCCCGTGTGAGATGCGGGAACAAATACTCTCGTACCCTCACAGGTAACGATTACGCCGCCCTTAACCACATTTGTAACAATGCCGGTAACCGTGGCGTTGTTTGTGCAGGCGTCGGCAAGCTTTTCAAGACCCGCCGCAGCGTCGACCCGCTTTTTGGACAGGTAAACCATGCCGTCCTGATCGTTAATGCTTGTAACGACGCATTCGATCTCATCGCCGGGTTTAACCACGTCCTTGGGGAGCATACCGGGGGCGGCGGTCAGCTCGTCCGCAGGTATGTAGCCGCTGTGCTTTGTGCCGATATCAACAATGGCTTCGGTATTATTGACAGCTACGACATAAGCCTTTACCCTATTCCCTATATATACTCTTTTGAAGGTTTTATCAACCTCCGCCATGAAATCGATATCCATTTCATCAGTCTTTGTGATTTCGCTCATATATCTATGAACCTCCTTAATTTTGCCGTAGGGAGTAGAAGCCCCGGCGGTAATACCTATGTTAATATCCTGTCCCCGTTTCTCTGTACGCTTCATCAAAACAAGGTCGGATAACACAGCATTGATATGGTCTGCCGAAAGCTCCTCTGCGCTTTCGGCGAAAAAGGTCCTGCAGTGCTTTTGACAAATCTCTGCAAGCTTGGCGGTATTGCTGCTTTCCCTTCCGCCTACAACAATCATCAAATCGCAATCGGAAGCCAATTTTTCCGCTTCGTTTTGCCGACAGGTAGTCGCTCTACATATTGTATCAAAAATTCTTAAATTTGTACAGTGCTTTTTAATAATTTTTTTATATTCTATCCATTTTGACAATTTGCCGGTGGTTTGGGACAGGAAAATTAGTGAATTTTGTACAAATTCGCTCTCCGTTTCCACTAATTTCTCAATATCCTCCGCCGAATTTACAACCAATGCTTTAGTGCGGCAATGCCCTACTATGCCCCTTACCTCCGGGTGAGAGGGGTCGCCTGCAATAAGAACGTTTGCGCCCTTTCCGCTTTCCTCCTCCACTATTTTGTGGATTTTTACCACCTTTGGGCAGGTTGCGTCAATATAAGGGATATTCCGTCGAATAAGCTCGTCGTATACCGACTGCGCCACTCCGTGGCTTCTTATGATAACGGGCTTGCCGTCTTTTATCTCGTCAAGGCTTTCCGCCGCATATACGCCCTTGCTTTCCAGCTCCTTTATCACAAAGGGATTGTGGATAAGCTGACCCAATGTATATCCTCCGCCCGCCTCGGCTAATTTTTCCGCCTCGGTTACGGCTCTTTTCACTCCAAAGCAGAAGCCTGCGGTTTCGGCTGTGATTATGTTGATTTTGATGTGGGTGTTCATATTCTGTTTACCCTTTATCAGGCGTTTTCGGAGGGGATTTCCCCGCCGCCGTCGGGAAGCGTCTTACGGGCTGCTTCGTTGTCGTCGGAGGGAAGGGGGATATTGTATTTTTGACAAATCTGCTTTTGAAGAAGGGCGATATCGTCCATAATTCTTGAAGACGCCTTTTTTATCTGTTTTCTGTCGGTCATATCGGTTATGGCTATTTCCTCCTTGGGGATCATTTTGCCCACCGCTACCGTACAATGACGCTTCTTTCCGTCGGGAGCGTACATAATACATACGGGAACAACGGGAGCGTCGGCCGTTCCCGCTATCACCGCAACCCCGGATTTTGCCCTTGCCAGCCTTCCGTCCTTGGAGCGGGTGCCCTCGGGGAAGATTATGAAGATTTTGTTTTTCCTTATGTCCTCAACGGCTCTGTCCAACGCTCCCGTGTCCTTTGCGCCCCTTACTACGGGGAATGCGCCGCACTGCTTTATTATCCAGGCAAAAATTTTGTTTTTAAACAGCTCGGATTTGGCCATAAAGCTGAAGTGCCCCTTAAATACGCCCGCCAAAACGGGGGGATCGGAGTAGCTTTGGTGATTGCAGGCCACGATAAAGCCGCCCTTCAGCCCGGGAATGTTTTCCCTGTTTAATACAGTCGCCTTATATTTAATATGGAGAAAGAATATTTCCACCAATTTTCTGAAAAACATATACATGGTTATATGTCGCCTTCTTTTAATGATTTTATCTGTCCGCAAAGGATAAGTGTGCGGATTTTCGGGAAATAATTGCTTCAGACAAAGCAAAAATCCGCAGGGGTACTGTCTTCTGTCAAAAATTTATAATCAAAATCCGATGTCCCCCGCCTCTTAGGCGGCGGGTTCCATTCAGTCTTTCAGTGGGG